>JAGCPM010000173.1 GCA_017965685.1 Kiritimatiellia bacterium
GTCAATCGACACCTGGATCGGGAAGGAATGGGCTGGGCCGTTTCCGCCGCGGACGAGGAAGATGACATCCGCCTGATCAAGGCAATGGGCGCGGACCCTTGCGCACGGCCCATTATCCGCAGTCGCGCCATGTCTACGACCTGTGCGACGAACTCGGGCTTGTGTGCTGGGTCGAGTATCCGAACGTCAACCGGTTGACGTTCACGGACGAATACGAGTCGATCATGCGAACCCAGATCCGCGAGATGCTGGCCCAGCACCGGAATCATCCATGCGTGGCCATGTGGAGCATTTTCAACGAGCTGTACAACGGCGAAGAGTGGATGAACGCCCATGCGGCGGAGGTCAACGCCATGATGTCGCGGACCCGCGACTACATCCATTCGATAGATCCTTCGCGTCCCGTGGTTGGCGTGATGGGCGAGGCCGGACGCTGGCTGCTGAACGCCATACCGGACGAGTATGGACTGAATGTCTATCCGAAATGGTATTCGCGCCTGTCGATGCGCGAGATGCTCGACTGGCTGATTGTCGATACGGGGCGCAAGACATTTGCCATCAGCGAATATGGCATCGGAGCGAGCGTCAGGCATCATGGCGATCCGCGCGAGAAGGGCTCTTCCAGGGAATTCCATCCCGAAGAGTTTCAGGCCTATATGATGCACGACAATCTCCTTGAGCTCCAGAAGGAGCCTCGCGTCTGGGGAATGTATGTATGGGCCATGTTCGACTTTGCGGCGGACAATCGCCGCGAGGGCGACCGGTGCGGCATCAATGACAAGGGGCTTGTCACATACGACCACAAGACAAAGAAGGATGCGTTCTACCTTTATCTGGCGAATTGGACCAAGACTCCCGTTTTGCATCTGGTCGGGTCGCGCATGACAGAGACGGACCGCGACTCGATTTATGTCATGGGCTTCTCAAACGTCGGACCGGTGCGTCTGATGGTCAACGGGAAGGACTACGGCGTCCGCGAGCCTGATGCGGCCTGCGGTGTGGCGTGGGAGGATGTGCCGCTTTCGCTCGGAGTCAATCGCGTTTCCCTTGCGGCCGGAGGCTTGACATCAGAAGCGACATGGAATCGCATTAGAAAGGAAACAATAAAATGAGCAGGAAATGGTTGTTGGCGATTGGCTTGGTTTGGGCGAGCGTGGCCTTCTCGGATGGTGTTCCGACGGCCTGTCAGCCCGTTATGCGTCCGGACAAACAGTGGTGGGCGTTGGCGCGCCATGTCGAAATCATCACGCGACTGGCCCAGGCCAAGACGAACAGCTACGACCTTGTCCTTGTCGGCGATTCGATTACGCACCGCTGGGAACGGAAAGAGTGCGGGGCGGCGGTTTATCCGAAGCTCTTGTCCCGCTATGGTGTTTTGAATCTCGGATGCGGCGGTGATCAGACACAGCATGTCCTGTGGCGGTTTGAACACGGTGCGCTCGGCAGCGACTATCCCTACACGGCGAAGGTGTTCGCGGTCATGATCGGCGTCAACAACGGCGGGAAGGATCCGGAAGGGACGGTCGCTGGCGTCAAGAAGATAGTCGGCATGATCCGAGCGAAACATCCCGAGTCGAAGGTCCTGCTGATGGCCATTCTGCCGCACGGAAAGAACCCGCTGGGCGCCGTTTCCGCAAAAGTCATCAACCCGATGCTGAAGGCGTTCGCGGCGGAAAACGGCTGCGCGTGGCTTGACATGGGCGAAAAGTTTCTTGACGAAAACGGCGAGATAAAGCCAGGACTCATGATGCCCGACGACCTGCATCCCATCGCCGGCGGCTACGAAATCTGGCTTTCCGAGATGTGTCCCGTAGTTGACAGGCTGCTGTCTGAATGATGTCTGGTGTAAGGTCTGGGGTACTGGAATGATCAAGGTCTTTTTAGCCTGCCTATGTGCCTTGGGGATATCTCTCGGATGGGCATCTAATATCGTCCTGCCGGAAAAGTACGCACGGGATCCAGGCGCTGAGTTTGCGATTGTCTTCGTGACGGATCTCGCTGAGCCGACGGAGGCTCTGCGCGCTTTCGCCGACGAGTACCAGGACGCGGTGCTGGTCTGCGCGAAGGGGGCCGACCGCGACCGACTGCTTGCTGATGTATGCGACCGTTATCGCGTCTACCGCTTCCCGCGCGGACGGATTGACCTCACGTCGTCCGACCTAGCGAAGCCGGGTGCGAAGGCTGCGCTTGCGAACTACGTCCGGTGGGGGCGATATGAGCCCGAAACGCCGGTGCTGACGCGCTACGGCGCACGCGTCTATCGGGAAAAGCGTGGTGCGGGCGATCAGCCCACGCTGGATATTCCGGAGCCGTGGCGGCTCGTAGACGGCGACGACGGCGCGACGGGTTGCGACAGCAGGCTCTGCTATTTCACGATCGAGGCGGATGGCGATTCCCTGCCGCCGCCAACTGTGGCAATTAACTGGCCGGGCGTCGGCATTTCATCTGTCGACGGCGCGACGAACGTCTCGTTTTCGGTTGACGGGCTTTCGCTCGTGCCGACAGGGCAATCCGGCGGCACGAACTACTTGACGACGGTTCAAGAAGGCTCGATCGAGCTTGCGCTCCACCATCATGTCGAAGGCGCGCAACACGGTCCCTACGCCGGACGGCCATTGCCTTGGGCAAAGATCCGCGCGAGCGACAACTGGCGCGCGGCCTGCCGCGAACTCTTCCGTCTGGCCGGACTCGCCGATCCGGAGGCGACGGACGGTGCGAGCATAAAGCTATACGGCTTTGACTCGAACTTTCCGAACCGCCACGTGGACTATCCCGAGCACTTCCATGTCATGCTCGAGTGGGACGACTGGCGGAAGAACAACGTCGGACACTACACGCTGGACGAGAAAGGGCTTATTCTCGGCAACAATTTCCTCGTCTGCGGCGAAATCGCCGGCGGTCTTCCAGGCGGTTACTATCCGCAGAAGCCTGGCGAAACGACGCAGTATGTCGGCCCGTCCGGCAAGCCGCTCTTCTCACTGGAGATGCTTGATGGCGGGACTGGACTCGTCCTGCGCAAGCCCGGTTCGGACGCCGTCTGGCGCATGTCGTCCGACCGGCCTTCGGAATACATCGCACTGTCCGTCCGCGAAAGAGACGGCGCGGAATGGACGGGAATCGGCCGCGTGTCGGTCACCGACGATACTGAGTCGGGACGCTACGAGATCCGCCGTGAGAGTGCCAGATCTGTTGCGACGCAGGTATTCCTTTATGAGCGTGATACTGGGGCGCTGAAGGATGTGTCTTCGTCCGGAATTTCTCTTTTGCTCCCGCAGGAGGGCGAGACAGTGTCGCTGTTGACAGAAGGGCAGAGGGAGTATCTGTCGACTCCGACGGCAAAACGCGTCGAAAATTTCGACGACCCCTTGGTCCGGGCGAGACTAGCAAGCATAGATTGGAATCCCGCGCCGGTCGTGTTCGCGTGGGACGGCGTTGACTGGGATGCGAATCCCGGGGTGCTTGAGATACGCCGCGAATCCGACGGCCGGATCGTCCGCCGCGAAGACGTGTCGCCGCGGACGCGGAACGTCTTTCCGGTGTACAACCTCGAAAGCGGCACCGCCTATTCGTGGCGGGTCAACGTCGCCGGAAACGTTTCGCCGTGGGGACATTTCAGAACGGAACCAGGGCCACGGCTACTGTCGGTCGAAGGCGTGCCGAATTTCCGCGATCTGGGCGGCCGCATCGGGTTTGGCGGGCGCAGAGTCCGGCAGGGCTTGATCTACCGCAGCGGTTGCGCTAACCGCACTTCGACGGCAACCGCCTTTCCCGGCGCGCCGATGATCACGGAGAAGGGGCGCAATACCGCAACCGGACAGCTCGGCATCAAGACCGATCTTGATTTGCGGGGCGAAAAGGAGTGCAAGGGCCTTCAGGCGTCGCCGTTCGGCTCTTCCGTGAAATGGGAGCACGTTCCTTCTGGCTGCTACCATTGGATGACCAATTCGTTCGAGAAGGACGCCGTCGCGAAGTGCTTCCGCACCGTAAACGACCCGGATAACCTTCCGCTTGTGTTCCACAGCATTTCCGGACAGGACCGCACGGGGACGCTCGCCTTCATCCTGAATGCGCTGCTGGGCGTTTCCGAGCCGGACCTTTCGCTGGACTGGGAAACGTCCGTGTTCTTCAATCCGGCGACCGGCTGGTTCAGCAGAAAACTCCGCTACGAAGTGATGCTCAGGATGTTCGACGAGGCTTTTGAAGGTGCGACTCTGCAGAACAAGGTTGAGCAATATGTCCTTTCGTGCGGGGTGACGAAAGAAGAGATCGAGGCCTTCCGGAAGAGAATGCTGTGCGAAACGAAATGAGCATGAAGAGCGAAAAGAAGATGATCATCCTGGCGGCGTTGCTGGCCTTGGCCAGCGTTGGCGGTGTTGGCAGTCCCGCCGGAGGCGGGGGCGAAGTCCGCAATTTCTTGAACATCGTTAATTTCGTGCGGGGCTGCGAACCGCGCGACGACGCCAACCGCGACCATCTCGACGAGCCGCTCCGCGAGGAGATCGCGCGCAACACGAAGTACGGCTTCAAGAATACGATCCTCCTGCAGTACGACGCGCTGCTGCGTGACGATCTCGTCGCACTCGCGAAGACTGCGCAACAAGACCGCACGGAGTACGGCGTGTGGGTGGAGATGTGTCGCCAGCTTGTCGAGACATGCGGCATCGAATGGAAGAGCCGCAACGGCTGGGACTGGGACTGGTTCGTGAAGCCCGGTTTCCTGATGGCCTACGCGCCGGACGAGCGCGAGCGCATCTGCGACGAGCTCTTCCGCCTCTTCAAGATCCGCTTCGGAGACTATCCGAAGACGATGGGAAGCTGGCTCCTGGACGCCCATTCGATGGACTATGTCCAGCGCAAGTATGGCGTTAAGGCGTTCCTCATCTGCCGGGAACAGGACGCGACCGACGCCTATACTCTCAACGGCGGGTACTTCAACGGCGCGTACTATCCTTCGAAGAAGAACGCCCTGTCGGCGGCGGTGGATATGAAGAACGCGGTCCGCGCGCCCGTCTTCCGCATGCTCACGCCCGATCCGATCTACAACTACGGCACGTATGCGAACGCCGGCTTCAACAGCTTTGCGGCAGCAGGCTGTCCGACGATGGAGCCAGTCGGCAATCCGGACGTGCCCTGGTACTTCAGGCTTTACGGCGAGCCGGTTGCGCCGCTCAACCTCAGTTACATGCAGACAGGACAGGAGAACAGCTTCTTCTGGAGCCGCATCCACAAGAGCCTGGACGAGCAGCTGGCGATGGCGGCGAAGTACGCGGCCGAGGGGAAGATCGCGGTCGAGACAGTGTCCGAGACGGCGGAGCGCTTCATGCGCGACCACCCGGCGAACTGTCCGCAGACCCAGATCGCCCTTGTGGACCGAACGGGCGCAGCCCGCCAGAGCGTCTGGTACAACTCGCGGCGCTACCGGGCGAACCTGCTGCTCGAGTTCGGCATGTTGCGCTTCCGCGACATCCACGCGATGGACGACGACGACGAGGAGGACTGGCTGCGCCGGGCGTGTCCCGACTGGCACGCCGAATACCACACTCCATTCGTCGTGGACGAGAAGCGCCTGCCGACATCGGGGCTTGTCATATCCGGTATCTACACGAATCTCGTCTGCACTGGCGACGGACGGACCACGTTGCGCGTCCGGGCCGTGCGTCCGGACGGTTCTTTTGCGACGATTGACTTTTTCGAAGGGCGGCTGGCCGTCGAGGGGGCGGAGCTTTCCTGCCGCAACGCGAAGGCGAAGGAGCTCCTGTCCGCATTTTCGGCGGGACCCGGCGTCTACGATTTCACGCGTCCGCGCCTGCGCGATCCCCTCTTTGAGGCGGGCTGGATCGGAGATGGCGAGCCAGACCGCGAGGAGGAGACGTTCTACGGCGAGGATCCGGCATCTGAGTTCAATGCGACGTTCGTGCTGCCGGAGGGTGCCGATGAGACGACGGTTACGATTGCCTGCGCCGGCTACTATGCGCTCTCGCTCAATGACCGTCCGTCAGGCGTGTCGGCGACTTCGCTGATGCCGCTGTGGAGTCCGTTCGACCGGACCGTCTACGCGGATTCTTTCACGGCGCGGGTGTCGTCCGGCGAACTTAAGCCGCATCCGGCGACGACCGTCGTAACGGTCACTCTCGGGAACGGCTTCTACAACCTGCCGCCGCTCAGATTCTGGGGCTCAAAGTGCTTCCGCGACGCGCTGGCGCACGGCAGGCCGTGCTTCAAGCTGGTCATAGACGGAGCGAAGGAGCCGCTCGAATGGAAACGCCGCAAGACGAACGTGATCCGCGACTGCGTCTATACCGGTGCGGAGGTCGATGCGACGCGCTCCATAGACACTGCATGGATGCCTGCGTCCAGCGTATTAGGTCCTCGCGGCGCCATCGTCCCGCGCGTGGCGCCGCCGGTCGTCTACAAAGGAGCGGTCGATACCCGGAGCGTCAGTACGCTTGCTGACGGATCGTACATCGTCGACTTCGGCGAAAACCTGAGCGGCGTGCCGGTCTTCGAGTTCCGGGACGAGCCGCGCGGAAACAGGATAGAAATCGTCTACGGCGAA
>JAGCPM010000174.1 GCA_017965685.1 Kiritimatiellia bacterium
AGGCTACAAGGCCGACATCGCGGTCCTCCACAAAAAATCGTGTAAACCTGTGGCCGTCCTAGTTGACGGCGCGCGGAGAATATGATATACTATGCGGCGTTTTGCGATTTGGAGAGATGGCCGAGTGGCTGAAGGCAGCGGTTTGCTAAATCGCCGTACGGGTTAACTCCCGTACCGAGGGTTCGAATCCCTCTCTCTCCGCCAGCATTTCCCCGCATTCTAAAATCCGCATGGATAGCGCCATAGCCATAACAGGGATGAGCTGCAGATTCGCCGGATGCCCCAATCCGGCGCAGTTCTGGAACGCCATCATAGCTCGGCGCAACATGCTTACCATACCTCTCGCCGACAGCGAGCTGCCACTCGGACAGAAGAACGTCTTCGACCGTCCGTACCCGACAAGGCTCGGGCAGCTCGGCGACCTGTTCAGCTGCGTTCCTTCGATGCAGAACTTTCCGCGACAGGTGAACGCCGGCGAGAACCAGGACCTTTATTTTGCCACACAGCTGGCCTTCGACGCGCTCGCGGACGCGTCGATGCGGCCGCACCAGCGCGACATCATGCGAGGGACGGTGCGGCTCGGCTATTCGCCGCCCTTCAACGCATCGACGGTCAATTGGCTGCAGCATACGCTGTTTCTGGACCAGACGATGGAAATCGTGCGGCGCTTCCTTCCGCGCGCGCCGGAAGAGTCGCTCGATCTTGTCCGCAACAGACTGGTCGAATCGCTCCCTCCGCCGAACGCCGCATCTTTCCTTCTAGGGTCGGGCTACAGGTTCGTGTCGTGGATTGCGCGCGAATGCTCGTTCGGCGGCACGGCTGCGGTCATAGACGCCGGCAACATCTCCGGCGCGGTAGCCCTTCTCGACGCGGTGAACGACCTCAGGACCGGTCACGCCGACATCGCGCTGGCAGGCGCGATAACGCCACCTCTCAACCGCGCATACCTTGAAGGGCTTTCCGGCGAAATAACGTTTTCCACGAAGACCGAATTCCAGCCATTCTCGAAGGATAACGACGGCACAATCCCGGGCGAAGGCGGCGCGCTCTTCGTCCTGAAAAGGCGCGAAGACGCCCTGCGCGACCGCGACAAGATATACGCGCTCGTCAAGACGGTCGAAATCGGCCACACGCCGGAAGACGATCCTTCGGCGATAATCGCGTCGGCCACGGCGAATAGTTCGATAGACCCGAAAACGATAGGGCTCATAGAGGCGGATGGCTCCGGCATCAAGGCGATGCAAGACCGCGAAATCGCGGCGATAAGCAGCATGGTCGGCGAGCACGAGCCCGGCGGCGCGCTCGCCGGCATAGGATCGGTCAAGGGAAATATCGGCCACACCCTGCGCGCCTCGGTCGCAGCGAGCATGGCCAAGGCGGCACTCGCGCTCAGGTATCGCGTTCTTCCGCCGCAGCTCGCGCCGGAATCGCCGGCCGACGAACTCAGCAACCTTTCGTCGAGCGTATACCTTCTGACCGAGCCGAGGCCGTGGATTACCGGCGACAGCGCCTCTCCGAGGCGCGCGCTCGTGCTGGGCGCGAACTTCGACCCGTGCAATCCGATCGGAGTCACGAGCCGCGGCGGAAGAAGCGCGGCCATTGTCCTTGAAGAAGAGCCGGAGGTGAGGGGATGACTCCGGAATACACCGAGACGTCTGGCGTCAGGCTGGTGATTCTCTCGGCAGAGGATCCGGAATCGCTCGTCGCGAAAATGCGCGAGCTGATAGCGTTTCTCGACCGCGTCAACGAAGTGCATCTCATAGACGTCGCCTACACATGCTCCCTGACGCACGGTCCTTCCCGGATTGCGATGATATGCTCGACCTGCGCCGATCTGCGCGCGCGGCTCGCATCGGCGGCCGATAGGCTCGCCGGCGGCATATTGCGCAAACTGAAGGACAAGAGCGGCACATACTACTTCCACGACCATCTTCTAGGCGATGGAGGCGGAAAGCTCGCCTTCGTCTATCCGGGCGTAATGTCCTTCTACCCCGACATGATGCGCGACCTCGCCATAATGCATCCCGAATGCAGAGGCGCGTTCGACGAACTCGAAGAGGCCGTCAAAGGCATCGGCGACCCCTTCTCGCCATCGAACTTCATCTTCCCGCCGGCGCCATACTACCGCCATGACGCGGACATCTTCAGCTCGGGCGCGTATGCACAATCGCTCATATCGACTTTCGCAGGCAGCTCGGCGATGACGCGGATGCTGGATTCCTGCCGCCTGTCGCCGGACGGGGTCGTCGGCTGTGCGGGCGGAGACCTCGCGGCAATGCTCAAGTCCGGCGTCGCCGGCAAAGAATTCACACGGCCGATGAGGGTCAAGGCCCTGCGCGAAATCTACTCGATAGTCGACAAGGCGGTCGATCACGAAGGCCTTCCGCTAACGTCGATGATATCCATCCTCCTCAGGCGCGAAGGCGAGGAAAGCGAAGCCTTAGCCTCGCTCCCGAAAGAGAAGATACGACTCGCGATGGAGCTCTCGCCCAGACAAAAGACGTATTCCGTAGATCCCGATTTCGAGGAACAGGCGATGCAGGCGTTCTCGGCGGCCGGCATACGCGCAGTCAAGAGCGAGTTCGACAGACCCTTCAACACTCCAGGCTGCCAGAAGATCGTTTCAGCAATCAGGGAGTTCACAAAGCACTGGATAAACTGCGAACCGACGTGCGAGGTCTATTCCTGCGCGATTGCGCAAAAACTCTCTCCCAGGCCCAGGCATGCGCGCAACGATACCGCCGAACGCTGGGCGAAACCCGTCCGGTTCACCGAGACGATCCGCCAAATGTACGCGGACGGCTACAGGGTCTTTCTCGAAGTCGGGCCGAGAGGTCTGATGACCGCCGCGATTTCCGACACTCTCGCAGGCAGCGATTTCGCCGCGATAGCCACCAACTCCATCCATCGCCGCAGCGAATTGCAGCTC
Organism: Kiritimatiellia bacterium; assembly: GCA_017965685.1. Lineage (GTDB taxonomy): Bacteria > Verrucomicrobiota > Kiritimatiellia > RFP12 > UBA1067 > UBA1067. Next base: position 2,930 of record JAGCPM010000174.1, read on the forward strand.
CTCCACGCGCTCGCGCAGCTGGTGGCGCTTGGAGCCGACATCGACATATCGGGCATGCTTCAGCGCTCGGGCGCGAAGAAGCTGGACTTCGGCTCGGCGATATCCCTCGACGTGCGCGAGGCTGCGGAACTCAGGCTTTCGCGCAACTTCCCGCGGCTCACGCTTCTGGGCGACGACAAGGCACTCTCTCCGACGGACTACATTCCGCCCGAACCTGCGGCGCGCGGCGCCAAGGCTGCGCAAAGGGCCGCCGCGATAGCCGAAAAGAATCGCCGTTCGCGCGCCTTTGGCTTCGGCGCTATTTTCCCGCTGATATCGGACGCCGACGAAATATCCTCCAGCCCTGGCGTGGCATGCGAAATCAGAAAGACTTTCACTCTCGCCGCCGCCCCATTCGTCGCCGATGGCGCATACGGCGCAAGCCAGCTTTCGTACTCCGACCGCAATCTCAAAGGACTGGTGCTGCTGTCGATTCCGCTCGCGACGGAGATAATGGCCGAATGCGCCATGAGGGTAATGCCGAACCGCAACCTCGCCGCGATCGAGGACTTCGTCTGCCGCAGACAGGTGAAATTCACGAACGGGCAGCTTACCGTCGCCGTCAAGGCCGAGCGCGTGGCAAGCGGCAAGGCAACCGATGCCGCCGTCAAGGTCCAGATCCGCGACGATTCCCCAAACGCGGAATACACGTGGCCGGTCATGGAGGCGACATTCATCCTCTCTTCCGACGAGCCAGCAGCGATACCCGCCAACATCGAGCCGATATACAGACCGCGCTCAGTGCACTGGTCGGGACGCGACATCTATCCGGCAAAACTCGGCTTCGGGACAAAACTGCGCGGCATAGTTTTCGCCGAGACATGGGGCGACGGAGGGCTGGACTACATGGTCCAAACCCCGCCTCTCGCCGGTGCGGTAGCCGCTACCCGATTCCCGGTATGGGCGGTCAATCCCCTTCTGCTGCAGATTGTCGTTTCCGGCTTCCTTCTCTGGCGCAGCCACGAGAAATTCCCCGGTACATTCTCCTATCCCTGCCGCATGCGCCGCCTCGATTTCAACGCGCCGCAGCCGAAGGAAGGCTCGCGGCTCAACTGCTACCTAAGGCTGACCGGTGTGACCCCGAAATCGCACATCTGCGACATCACCGTGACCGGCGGCGACGGCAACCAGATTTTCAAGATATCCGGATGGGAAGAGATAACCGAGCGCATCCCGAAGAGCCTATGCCAAATCGTGTTGCAGCCGGCGACCACTTTCGTCACGGAATCCATATCGCGCGAAATGCTGGGCGACCCCAATACCGACGTCGCCTCCGCATTCGTGACGGATGTGCCATATCCCCTTTTCGAGCGCAACGAGGAATTTTGGCTTAAGATTCTCTCGCACGTCGTGCTCAGCGCACCTGAAAGGAAAGAGTTCCTTGAAATGAGCGGCTCCTGCGCGCGCAGAACGGAGTGGCTCTACGGGCGAATGGCCGCGAAAGAGGCCGTCCGCCGCTATCTCAGCAAGTTCTACCAGGCGCGCTGGAGTTACGCAGACGTGAAAATCTGGCCGAACGAACTGGGCAAGCCGATCGCGCTCGGCGAATGGAGCAGGTTCCTTACAACCAAGTTCGACATCGCCATCGCCCATACCGCGCAGTTCGTCGTGGCCATCGCCGCGGCTGCCGCAAGAGTCGGAGTGGACGTCGAATCCATCAACCGCGACCTTTCCGCCGAATTCGCGAACGGCGTCTTCACCGAAAACGAACTCGCCCTCGCTACGAACGCTTCGCAGGCCGCGAGAACGATCATCCGCTTCTGGTGCGCGAAGGAGGCAGTCTCCAAGGCACTCGGCACCGGCATACGCTACTCGCCGAAAGAAATGATTGTCACAGCCTTCCAGTCCGACACGGGCAAACTGACAATGCGCCTCACTGGCGGATGGGAGGCCGCATTCAAGGCGTTCAAGGGCCGCGACATTGAAGTGACAACCCGCATAATGCGCGACCACGCTCTTGCCTTCTGCTTCTTACCCTCCTCGTTCTTCACCGACGACGATGAGTGACGCATTCCCTGAATTCACCTGCCCCTATTCAAAGAAGCTTGCGGAAAAGTCGCGCCGCTTCGCGTTGCAGGTCTACGATCCAAAAGGCGTGGCCGGTGCCGATTCAGAAGACGACGCCGGATTGTGCGACGATCCCTTCGGCGAACTTTCCACCGCCTCGAAATGCCACGGACTTCGACAGCGTTTCCCGGACAGGGTTCTCGTAATGGCCGCCAATTCGTGCTTCATGAACTGCCGGTACTGCACAAGGCGCGGAATACTCGGCCGCTCCGAGATAGTGGACACCCCGAAACGCCTCGCGGAATGCGTCGCATACGTCAGGCGCCACAGAAAGGTCCGCGACGTACTCCTTTCCGGCGGCGACATACTTACTCTTTCCGACGCGAAGGTAATGGAGTTCGTCGATGCGTTCGCCGCCCTGCCGCAGATTGACATCGTCCGCGTCTGCACCCGCGCTCCTTGCGTGAATCCCTCCCGCATAACGCCGAATCTCGCCACCCTACTTGCGCGAACGAAGAAAGTATGGGTCAACACGCAGTTCAACTGCGCGGACGAATTGACGCCGGAGGCCGTGAAAGCCTGCGCACTCCTCATTGACAAGGGCATTCCGGTTTCATGCCAGAGCGTTCTTCTCAAGGGCGTGAACGATTCCACAACCCAGATGTTGCGTCTCTTGAAAGCGCTTTCGGCCGCGCGCATAAGGCCGTACTATGTTTTCATGTGCGATCCGGTGAGGGGAATCGGGCGCTTCAGAGTTCCTGTCGAAAAGGCAAGAAAAATCGAGCTGGAATGCGCAAAGGCGATCGGCGGCCTTTCGATGCCGCGCTTTGTTGCCGACATTCCCTCCGCCCCCTCGAAGATTCCTATCGCGGACCTGCAGCCTTAGCGGCCAAGACGGATGCGCGGGTCGAGCGCGGCGTAGAGGAGATCCGTAGCGAGATTGACGAACTGATACAAGAGCGCGCCGAAAACGACGAGCGCGCGCACTACGGCCATGTCCGACGAGTTGATAGCATTGATGGAGACGTTCCCGAGACCGGGAATTCCAAAGAAGCTCTCCAGAAGCAGCGAGCCCGTGAAAAGATACGGTATCGACAGCGATATGTATGTCACAATCGGAATGAGAGCGTTGCGAAGGACGTGGCGCACCATTATCGTTGCGCCGCCCAAACCTTTCGCCCTTGCGGTAAGGACGTACGGCTTGTATATCTCGTCGAGGATCGCCGTCCTGAAAAACCTGACGTCCACTCCGAGCGAACTCAGTATTCCAATGATGACCGGCAGTGCAAGGCAGTATGCGTTCGAGTAGCCCCAAACCGGGAAAAGCCCGAGCTTGTACGACAGCAGGAACTGCCCAGCAAGAACCCACACCACGTAGTTGACACTCATGAAAAGAGTTGAGCCGACGAGCACAGCCCTGTCGACCGCACCGCCCCTGAACGCGGCCGCGAGCATCGCGAGGGCGAGCGCGGCCAAAGCGCCGAAGACCAGTATCGGCACCGTTAGCGAAAGGCTCGGCCCCACTCCCCTTTTCAGTATG
>JAGCPM010000175.1 GCA_017965685.1 Kiritimatiellia bacterium
ACAATGACAGCCGCTACGCTTTTCGGGATTTCCCTAGCGCCGCTCTTCGCCGCCATTGCCCAGGTGGAAAGCGAAAACGGGAAAACGAGCGACAACGTGTACCAGATAAGTCCGGCTTATGTAAGAGACGTGAACAAAATCCTTACTAGATTCGGGCGGCGCGAGCATTTTATGTGGATAGATAGGTTCAGACGCGTCCGTTCGGAGTGTATGATGGTGACATACTGGCAGCACTACGGCGAGCGATACCGGCGAATCGCCGGCAAGGCGCCGACCGCCGAAGTTCTCGCCCGCATACACAATGGCGGGCCTTCCGGCTGGCGTAAGGAGTCCACGCTTGGCTATTGGGCGAAAGTCAAGGCCGCCATGGCGGCGGAGAAGTAGAACTGGAGCAGCCATGAAAATCGAACTCGACGAAGTGGACTTCAACTTCATCACGAACATCCTCTGCCGAGCAAGGGTCGGCAAGCTCCAGACCTGCGCGACAATGAAGAATCAAGGGTGATTTGAAAGGGAATAAAAAATGAACAAAAGACTGCCGAGAGAGCTGCCGTTGAACGTGAGCGGGAAGAAATACATGGTAGGTTTTTTCTATCATGTAAAGGCGTATCTGGCGCCGACGCAACAAGGCAAGCCGCCGTCGCCGCAGAGCGTATACAAGACGCTCAGGGACGAGAGGGCGAGCCGTGCGCTCATGCTGAACATCTTTGAGAACTGTCCGAAGCTCTTAAAGCATCCGGCGACGAGCGAGGACGTGCAGCGGCTGTACGAGAGGTGGCAGGCGACAGGCGTGCTGCCGGAGGAATACGGAAGGCACGGGGCGAGAGCGAAGGATGTCTAAGGCGAGGCCGGGGCACAGAGCGGCCATCAGGGCACGACAGAAAGGAGGCAAGATGAGAGCGAAAGAAGAAAAACTGACCTACTCGCAGCAGATGAGGTTTTCGGGCGAGCAATGGAGCGCGCTGCGGAAGGTGGCTGCGCGGATGAGGGTGACAGGGCGGGCGAAAGCGCAGCGGGAGATAAACAGGCTTTTCATGGCGTTTTTCGGGTATATCGACGATCCGATAGCCTCGATGACGATGGCCGTGATGATAAGCGAGAGGGAGCGTGAGAAGGGAGAGGAGCGGCTGGCCGGCGCCTAGCCATCAGGATAAGGGGGCATCGCGACAAGATGAAGTGAAATGAGACAAGACTTCGAGCAGAGAGTCTGGGCGGTCAAGGCCAGGGCGTCGATAAGGAGCTGGAAGTACGTGCTCCTAAATCTATGCTACCATGCGAACGCGGCCGGAGAGGCGTTCCCGAGCGTGGCGACGATAGTGCGCGAGACGGGGTATTCGGGAAAGGCGGTGATTGAAGCGCTGGCTGGGCTTGAGCGGCTGGGAATCATCCGGCAGAGCGGCAGGATCGGGGAGACGATGAGGGTGGTGAAATACACTCTACAGGATTTGTTGACAAATGTTGACAAGTTGGGAAATAGTGAACTGAGTTCAGCATTAAATAGTGAACTGAGTTCCAGAAATAGTGAACTGAGTTCCAGAAATAGTGAACTGAGTTCCAAAAAAGGGGCGGGAAATAGTGAACTGAGTTCCGGTAGAAATATATATATAGTAAGTAAGTTAGTAAGTAAGTCAGTAAGTAGGAAGGCAAATACTGAACTCACTTCACTATTTGTTGATAACTCCGGAAAGAAGGGGAGAGGAGCAAACGAAAAACCGCTGGCGCATAACGCTCCTGCCTCAAGCCGCATCTTGCCTAGTCCAGAGGCTACCGCGAGAGAAGGCAAAGAGGGTGCTGTTGGCGGGAGCGGTATCCAGAAGGGGAAGGTGAGGACGGATACGCCGGAGTGGAAAAGCGCGCTCGAGAAGATGAAGACGGTAGGGTGGAAGCCGAAGACGGACATGGAGAGGCGGTACGCCTGCGCGCTTTGCAAGATTCTTGGGGCGAGCCAGGAGGAGGCGGAGAGGTTCGTCAGATACAACGCGACGAAACACTGGCACGTATGCGACTTCGGGACGGTGAACGATGCGGCGAAAGAATGGAATGCGGCCTGGAAGAGGCGAGACTTGGCCGGCTACAACGATGAGCAGTGGAAGAGAGGGCAAACGAAAGAGCGAGGCGAGACAAAGGGCGTTTGCGCGAAGGGGATGAAAAAATGACAGCAAATGACAACAACAAGGGCGTTGGCAGCGCAACCCTAACAAACCCTAACAAAAGCGGGGAAAAAGGCGTTGTGGAGTTGAAGCAAATGAGTTTGTCGATCGATCCGCTCGGCGTTATGCCGGATGTCGGCCACCTGCTGCCTGCCGACACGCAGCTCGATCTGACGGCCAAAGCCAAAAAGCCGGAGAAGGGCGCCGAGAGGCTGAAGAACAGGAAGCGTGAAGAGTTCTGCCAAGTGCTGACCGGATGGGGCGCTGACGGCAAGCGCAAGAAAAACCATGAAGCCTACACGCAAGTTTACGGCAAGAGCGGCGCGACCGCGAGGACGCAATCATCGTGGCTGCTGTCGATTCCGGAAGTGAAAGATCGCGTGGAATGGCTGGAGCGCAAGATGAGCGAGGTGAAGCGCCACGATTACCTGGCCGCGCAGCAGGAGATAGACGAGCTGCGGCTGGGACTTATCGAACGGGCGAAAATCAACTCGAAGCTCGCGCCGGTCGCTCTTATCGCGGCGCGCGACTTTGAGAATGCCCACGGCCTGTCGGCAAAGGGTGCGGCCGCCGACACGATTGAGACGAGCGCCGCGCTGATCTCGCAGGACGACGGGCTGGGAACACTCCGGGCCGCGCTCGTGAAAGTCGTCAAGACATCATAGGAGGAAGCGAATGTCATGGATTACCCAAAATACTCGTTGCATCTTTTCGCCGGGGCGGGCGGGGGACTGCTCGCGGACATCATCGACGGCATCCGTCCAATCTGCGCCGTCGAAATCGAGAAGCACGCCCAGCGTGTCCTCGCCAAGCGCTTCCCCGACCTCGCAATCTGGGACGATGTTTGCACTTTTCGCGCCGACAACCACGAGTGCGCCGACGCCTTCGCGGACTTACGCGCCGTTGCCGACGAGCTTATCATTGCCGGCGGCTTCCCTTGCCAGGATATCAGCTGCGCGGGACGCGGCGCGGGACTATGCGGCGAACGTAGCGGACTATGGCGAGAGTATGCGCGAATCGTTGGCGAAATACGACCCCGCTACGTATTCGTGGAAAACTCACCCATGCTTATTCAGCGGGGACTTGGCGACGTTCTCGGAGACCTGGCCGCGCTTCGGTATGATGCGGCATGGGGTATCGTATCGGCTGCCGACATGGGAGCCATGCATTTGCGCGAGCGGTTCTGGCTCACCGCGATACGAAATGATACCAACCCTGACTTGCGCGGGGCTTGACGGCGGCTCGCACGTCCGAGCAAAGGCGCGGGCGGCTCTCGCATGGCCGACGCCGACGGTCCGTGGCAATGACAATTTCAAAGGCGCAAGCGCGACAAGCGGCGATGGGCTTACAACTGTTGTCAAGCGCCGAGAAGGTTGGCCAACACCTAAAGCTAGTGATTGTCACTCTACCAGTCCAAATGAAAAACCTCGCGACAATCTAAAATGTGCAGTCGAAATTGGTGCAACAAAATCATATATTCACTTTCCCACACCTCGCACTTCTTCCCTTTGCGGCGGTTCCGGCTCATACGCGCAAATCAAAAGCAACCCCAACCTCACCGCCGAAGAAAAGCGCGGCCTCACTTCCACACACGGCCAACTCAACCCCGATTGGGAGGAGTGGCTGATGGCGTGGCCCGTCGGCTGGACGGATCTCGAGACGCCGAACATTCGCCTCGTCTGGCTCGACCCCTCGATCGACCCGGCGGACTACGGCGAAATACCGCGCATCACCAACCGCCGCG
>JAGCPM010000176.1 GCA_017965685.1 Kiritimatiellia bacterium
CGGTGCCATGCGTCTTGTCGCCATGATGCTTGAGGCGCAAATCGGGAAGAACGATGTTGTCGTCGCGATGGGTGGCGGTGTCTTGCTGGACATGGCCGGATACGCTGCCGCGCAGGTTCGCGGAGGCCTGAATCTTGTCCGCATGCCCACAAGCACGGCAGCCATGGTGGATGCTTGTTTTGCCGAATACGCGGCCTTGAACGGCAAGAGCGTGAAAGATGCAATCCGGGTTCCCTCAACCCCAGCCGCAGTCGTGGTGGATGTCACGTTCGCGAAAACCAATCTGCCCAAGGTCTACAGCGCTGGCTTCGCAGAGGCCATTCGAATCGGAGCGGTCCAGGATGGGAGACTGGTCAAAATGATAGCCGACAGGATTGATCTCGTCAAAGAGGGCGATCTGCGTTTTCTCGAAAAGATAGTGCGCAGGTCCGCCGAACTTCGCGCGGCGAACGGCCAGCCTCAGTTCGCCCTTTGGTGCGCCGCAAGACTCGAGGCAATGAGCAACTACAGGCTACCTCACGGCTACGCGATTCCTATCGCCATATGCATTGATGCGGCGTACTCCGCCGAAAAGGAGTATCTCGCCGAGACGGAGCAGGCTACGATATGCAGGACTCTCTACGATATTGACGCGCTTGGGGGACTGCACCACAGCGTCCACATAGTTTCAAACGTCGATGCGTTGCTGGGCGGACTAGACGGCTGGCGGCTCTCTTCCGGGTCCGAAGCCATTGAACTGCCAGGCGCGGTCGGCGAGCGCATTGTGGAAAGCACTCCCGATCGCGATGCGTACGCGAAGGTTCTGCGCGATCTCGCGCTGGCGGCGGCGATTGACTCTTGATGGGCGAATTTGGTATACTATCTCGGTCAAATCTTGAAAGGAACGGAATATGGCAAAGGAAACGGCAGCCAAGGAAGCGAAAACGCCCCGCACCGGCAATACCGCGCTTGATGCGGTCATGAGCCAGATTAGGAAGGAATTCGGCGAAATGTCGATCATGCGCCTCGGAGACAGGCAGGTCGAGGACATACCCGTAATTTCGACGGGTGCGCTTTCTCTCGACATGGCGCTCGGAGTCGGCGGGCTTCCTCGCGGCAGGGTGGTGGAGTGCTACGGCCATGAATCCTCAGGAAAGACGACCCTTGCGCTACATGTCGTGGCCAATGCCCAGAAGTCCGGAGGAACCGCCGCGTTCATCGACGCCGAACACGCCCTTGACCCAACCTACGCGAAGAAGATCGGTGTTAACCTCGACGATTTGATAGTCTCGCAGCCGAACTCTGGCGAAGAGGCCCTTACGATATGCGAGCAACTTTGCAAGTCCGGCGCGCTTGACGTGATTGTCGTCGATTCCGTCGCCGCCCTCACTCCGCAAGCCGAAATTGACGGCAACATGGGCGACAGTCACGTTGGACTCCAGGCTCGCCTGATGTCTCAGGCGATGCGAAAGCTTACCTCCGTCCTCGCACAGACGAAGACCCTTTGCATCTTCACCAACCAGGTTCGCGACAAGATCGGTGTTATGTTCGGCAACCCCGAAACGACTCCCGGCGGCAAGGCCCTCAAGTTTTACGCATCGGTCAGGCTTCAGGTGACTCGGATTGGCCAGATAAAGAGCCCGGCCGGAGTGGTCCTCGGCAACAGGACTCGCGTGAAGGTGGTGAAGAACAAGGTGGCGCCTCCCTTCACCGAAGCGGAGTTCGACATCCTCTACGCGTGCGGTATCTCTTACGAGGGTAGCGTCCTTGATGCGGCGCTCGCGCGCGGAATTGTTGAGAAGCGCGGCAGTTGGCTTGGCTTTGGCGACGAACAGCTAGCGCAGGGTTCGCTCGCCACCATCGAGTATCTTAAAGCCCATCCCGAAATCACGGAAAAGATCGTGGCCCTCGTCAAGACTACGCCCGTGAATCCGGCGCTGGCTAAGAAGAAGTGATTTTGTTGAAATGGAGAGTTGGCGGAGCGGTCGATCGCGGCGGTCTTGAAAACCGTTGACCCGAAAGGGTCCGGGGGTTCGAATCCCTCACTCTCCGGCATTGTACATGACTGGCAGGAAATGATATACTACCGACATGTTACTTCGCAACCGCTTATTTTAAATTATCCAGCCAGACGCTGGAACATCGAGACTGAGCAGGTTTTTTGACAGGCTGATCACAACACTGATACTTGCGAGTGTCGTAATGGTGTTTGTCGGCACTTTCGACCTTACGCCAAGTGCGCGGCATGCCCTTTTTGTTTTTGAGGGCGTCGCGTCGATCGTGTTCACCGTAGAATACATCCTTAGGATTGTCACGGCGGATCTTCTGTATCCCGGATGTGGCGCGCTCGCCTCCCGCGTCAAGTACATCAAATCTCCGATGGCGGTTGTGGATTTGGTGGCAATACTCCCGTTCTGGCTTCCGATGCTTCTGCCCGGCACCATGCTTGGCATAAGGGCTCTGCGCCTTGTGCGGCTGCTGAGGATTTTCAAACTGAATCGCTACTTCGACGCGATGAAGGCCATTGGCGAGGTTATAGTCTCAAAGAAGCGCGAACTCCTTGGCTCTCTTTTCTTTGTGGCACTCCTGATGCTCATATCCTCATTGTTGATGTACTCTGCGGAACACGATGCGCAGCCAACGGTATTCCGCAATGCGTTCTCCGGTCTGTGGTGGGCGGTTGCCACATTGACGACTGTCGGATACGGAGATATATACCCTGTCACAGGACTCGGGCGTCTGGTAGGTGCTTTTATTGCCTTTTCGGGGCTGGCGGCAGTAGCCATTCCGACCGGCATAATCACTTCCGGCCTCAGTGAAAGAATGTCAAAGGCAGCACCTCAAGATCCGGCGGAGCGAAAACCGGATGCGGACGACGAGCTCGTCCTCGCCATCCGCAAGCAAGGCGAGGAACTGAAACTCCTAGCAGATATGATCAACAAACTCGCCGACAAGCAATAAAAAATATTTCGTTTTTTGCGATTTGGTTCCGATACCCCCTTGCGCTGTCGGCCCGGTTTTTGGTATACTACACAAAGTTTTTGCCCCAGAGTGTAGCGCGTGTGCGCGAGAGTATGGGGCGGATGCAAAGAAAAAGACAAATGGATCAGATAAAAATCAAGGCGGAAGTCCGCACCGAGCATGGTACGGCGGCGGTCCGCCGTTTGCGCCAGACTGGGATGATACCCGGGTCGGTGATGAAAATGAAGAAGGGCGGGACCGAGCTCATAAAGATGCCGGCCCACGACTTCATGATGGCGATGCGCGGACACGCGAGCAAGCAGCTCCTCGTCACGCTCGACATGGATGGAAAGGAAGTCCCCGCGCTTATGCGCGAGATGCAGAACGATGTGCTGGCTGGGACGCCCGTGCATGTTGACTTCAGCGAAGTGTCGCTGACGGAGAAGGTCCGAGTGACGGTTCCTCTCTATCTCGTCGGCGAAGCGGTCGGCGTGAAAATCGGTGGCGGAGTCCTTGAGCAGACTCTCAGGACGATTAGCGTCGAATGCCTGCCGGAGGACATCGCGGAGAAGTTCGAGATCGACGTTTCTGCGCTCGACGTGGACCAGACGATGTTCGTGCGCGACCTCAAGCTTGGAGACAAGCAGACGATCGTGACGCGTCCCGAGATTCCTGTGGCGGTCGTGAAGGCCCCGGATGATATGCCCGCAAGCAAGGGCGGAGCGTCCGCGGAAAGCGAAAAGTCGCCTGAGGTCATCAAGAAGGGCAAGGAAGAGGAGAAGAAGGCATGAAGAAGTACGATGCGATCTATATCTTCGTCGGAGTGACGAAGGACGACGTTTTGAACGCGAATCTGGAGAAGGCTCTTGCCGAAGTCGTGCGCGTCGGCGGCAACGTGCTCTCGACCGAGTCTCTCGGCAAGC
>JAGCPM010000177.1 GCA_017965685.1 Kiritimatiellia bacterium
AACTTCGTCGGAATCCCCACCGACTGTCCGCACCGCGAAAAGAACGGCTGGACCGGCGATGCGCAGCTTGCGATGGAAACTGGGCTGTGGAACTTCGACGCAAAGGACTCGTACATCCATTTCCTGCGGATGATGCTTGATGCGCAGCGTCCGAACGGTGCCGTGCCGTGCATCCTTCCGTGTACGCCGAAGTTCGGTTTCGGCTGGGGGTCGGGTCCGGCATGGGACACGATTCTCTTTGAGATCCCCTGGCAGATCTATCGGTTCTATGGTGATGATGCGCCTGCGCGCGAAGCGTATCCGGCAATGAAGCGATACATGGCTTTGGCCGGCGTTGCCGCCGTCATACTCGCCTTCGTCGCGGTCTGCCTTGGAGGCTTGAACCAAGACGAAGGATGGGGGCTTTATGCCGCGCAACTGGTTGGCGACGGTAAAAAGCTGTACCGCGATTTCTTCTACACGCAAGGCCCGCTTCTGCCGGTGATATACAGCGCGTTTTCGTGGACGTGGACCGAGGGGCAGGGAATAGTCGGCGCCAGAATGCTCACTCTGGCAATCGGCTTTTCGGGGATTGTCTTTGCGATGGCGCTCGCAAGGGCTCTCGTGCCGACCGGGCTGAAATATGTGGCGGCGACGATTACGTTCCTTCTTCTCGGCAACAACCTGTACCACGTCTACTTCCTGACGATTCCGAAGACGTACGCGCTTTCGTCGCTATTCACGATTATGGGCTTCTACCTTTTGTGCTGGTCTCTTACCGACAAGGCGGTGCACTTCAGGTCCGTGCTGATGTTCGTTTCGGGGCTTTCGCTTTCCTATGCGGCGGGGACGAGGATAAGCCTTGCGATAATGCTCGCGACCAGTGCCGCAGGGCTCGCGCTGGCCCACAGGAAATATCCCTGGGCGTGGGCGGTGTTCGCGGCTGGAGGCGCGTTCGGCCTCGTGTCGGTCTACGGGCCGTATTTGACCGATTCTGTGGCGAGGGAAGGTCTTCTGGCCGCGCAAAGGTACCATATCGCCCGCGAGGGATCGGACGTCTTCTTCGCGATAGGCAGCGTTTCAAGGCTGGTGAGGTGGTATTTGCCGGTCATGGTTTTGGCGGGGCTTGCCGTTTTCACGAAACGGCATCCGGAGGCGGAAGGCGAATCTTTTGCGACAATCCTCGCACGCAGACTGGTCGTGGCGGGATTCCTTGGCGTTTTCGCGCTACATATGGCGGCGCCGTATCCGTACGAGGATTATCAGACTCCGATAATGGGGCTTCTGGCGGCGGTTGTGGCCGCATCGGCGGCGAGAATCGAAAAAGGTCCTCTTCTGGCGCTCGGGATGGCTTGGGCCTGCACGTTCGGGTCGCCGCTACTGGAGGAGTGGACGACCAACGGGCACGACAGGCTTTGGGCGCTCAAAAAGGAAAAGAGCGAGGTTTGCCAGCTCAGGGATGTGGCGCGTATAGTGGAGGCGCTCGATCCGGGAGGCACGGAGCTCCTTACGCAGGATACATATCTCGCGGTCGAGACGGGCAGAAAGGTTCCCGCAGGACTCGAGATGGGACCATTCAGCATGCTTTCCAAGGAAGAGTGGCGAAAACTTCTTGAAACGACGGACGCGAGGATAGCGGCTCTCAGCGGCTACACGTTCGCGGTCGAACCGCCCGTATGCAAGGAAAGGCCGATTGAAGAGCAGATGGAATTCTGGTCTATCCTCAAGACCCGGTACGACCTTGTGGCGAACATCGACTGTTTCGGCCAGAATGCCACGCCGCTCATGATACTGAAGAAGAAAGAATGACTGCGGAAGAGATAAGGACCCTGATAATCGAGACCGTTTCGGAGAACGGAGGGCATCTTGCGTCCTCGCTCGGCGCGGTGGAGATAGCAATGGCGCTCAGGGCGGAGTTCGATCCTTTCAAAGACAGGATAGTCTGGGACGTCGGACATCAGGCGTACGCGTGGAAGATTCTGACCGGCCGCAAGGATGGTTTCGCCAGCTTGAGAAAGCTGGGCGGAATATCGGGATTCCCGAATCCGGCCGAATCGAAGGCGGATGCCGCGGTCGCGGGGCATGCTGGAGTTTCCATTTCCGTTGCGGAAGGGTTGGCGGCGGCGAGAGATTTGAGAGGCGGCGACGAGCATGTCGTTGCCGTGATAGGGGACGCTTCCATTTCTAACGGAACGGCGTTCGAGGCGCTCAACAACTGCATGACGGCGTGCAGGAAGGTGATAGTGGTCCTCAACGACAACGAGATGTCGATATCGCGTCCCATAGGCGCGCTTTCGCGCCATCTCGGGCGGCTCATCGCCGGCAGGAAGTACAACCGGCTGAAGGAGGCTGTCAAGGCTTTCTGCATAAAGACGCGGCTTGGCTTCATGATCGGCGCGGCCAGGAGAGTCAAGGGCTTCTTCAAGAAAATGCTGATAGGCAACGCCTATTTCGACCAGTTCGGTTTGCGGTACATGGGCCCTGTGGACGGGCACGACGTGGAGGCGATGAGGGCGGCGCTGAAGGTGGCGAAGGAAGAGGACCGGTCGGTGCTGTTGCATGTTGTGACGAAAAAGGGCAAAGGCTACGCGCCGGCGGAAAGCGACCCGACGGCATGGCATGGGGTGGGGGCGTTCGGCAAGAAAGAGGCGAAAGGCGCCGGAGAAGGGAAGAGCTGGAGCAATGTTTTCGGCGAGGCTTTGTGTGAACTCGCGGAAGGTGACCGGCGGATAGTGGCGCTTACAGCGGCGATGCAGGACGGCACGGGCTTGAGGGATTTCGCGGCGCGCTTCCCGGAGCGATTCAGGGACGTGGGGATTTCGGAAGGGCATCTCGTTGCGTACGCGGCGGGAATGGCGGCGGGTGGCCTGAGACCGGTCGTTGCGATCTATTCCACATTCCTCCAAAGGGCCGTCGACCAGATAATACACGACGTGGCGATATCAAATCTGCCGGTCGTGTTTTGCGTCGACAGGGCCGGGGCGGTTGGCGCGGACGGGGCTACCCACCAGGGACTCTACGACATAGCACTGCTCAGGGCGATTCCCGGAAT
>JAGCPM010000178.1 GCA_017965685.1 Kiritimatiellia bacterium
AGAAGCTTGCTGAGCGCGCAGGCGTGAAACTAGAGACCCGCGAAGATCCCGAAGCAGGGATGCGCAAAAGGCTGTACGCGCTCATAGCCGAGCTTTCGGAGTTCTATCGCCGTTGCCTGAAGAAGACCAAGGAGGCGCAAATCGCCCGCGACTACCTGAAAAGCCGCGACCTGGGCGATGCCGTGCAGGACGAATACCGGATCGGCTACGCGATAAGGAGCGCCGCCGACATCGTCAAATGGGGCGCGAAGTACGGCTATTCGCCCGAGGAGATCGAGAAGGCCGGCGTGATAAAGGCGGCCGATCCAAACAAGCCCGGCGACAGGCCGTACCACCGTTTCGCGGGCAGGCTTATGTTCACGATCTGCGACCGGCAGGGTAGGCCCGTCGGCTTCTCCGGCCGCCAGCTTGTCGAGAACAAGAACAGCGGCAAGTACGTCAACAGCCCAGAGACTCCTGTGTTCCGCAAGTCGAAGGTTCTCTATTTATTCGACCGCGCGAGCGGCAATATCGTCCGATCGCCCCATCGCGAGATAATCCTTTGCGAAGGGCAGATAGACGCCATACGGCTACACATCAACGGATTCAACACCGCCGTAGCGGGGCAGGGTACGGCGTTCACGGACGACCATGCGCAGATGATAAAGAAGGTTGCCGATTCGGCACTTCTTATGTATGACGATGACTCCGCCGGGCGGAAGGCAACCATCAAGGTAGCCGGAATGTTGCTCGCGATGGAGATGCCGGTGCGCGTGGTCAGCCTGCCGGGCGGCGACGATCCTGATTCCTATCTCCGCAGCCACAGGCCGGAAGAACTGCAGAAACTCATCGACGATGCTGAGTCGATAATGTCCTTCCAGGCGAGGGCCGAAAGGGCGAAGGAAAAGAATCCGGAATCGCTTGATGCGGTATCGCGCATTTCCAGGGCTCTCGTCGGAACGATTGCACACTGCCCGAACCCGATACTGCGCTCCTCGATGGCCGCGGAGGCCGCGAAACTTCTGGGTCTGCCGGTCTCGGCCATTGCCGAAGAGACAGAACGCGCGAGGGAGAAGGTTGCGTCGGAGCCAGTGCGCAAGACGGTTCAACCATCGGCGGAAGAGGAAATCGAGGAGCCTTTTGACGAATCGGATATCGGGCCGGGAACCGATGCGCGCGAAGACGAGCCGCCTTCGGCACTCGAACTCGAGCTGATGGCGTATTTGACGGCGAGCGAGGACGACCGCGATGCGTTGGCGGAGATGGTGCGCGATTGCCTGCCGGAGAGCACGTTCGCGCACGCTTTCACGCGCCGGTTCGTCCGGGAATGGGTTTCTTCCGGCAGCGTCGAGCCTGAAGAAGGCGAGCGCAGATGGATGGACAGCGTTCTTTCCCGTGCAGCCACTTTCGCCATCACCGGCGATTCGCTACAGCTGGAGTCGTACGTGCGCGAAATCTGGACGCGCTTCATTTCGGCCAGGAGGCTCGCTCTCCCTGCCGGCAACGATCCCGAGACGCAGAACACGCAGATGGCGCTTGCCGACGCGTATCAGAAGATGCGCACACTGCAGTGGGACGCCGCAAAAGATTTGATCGAAAAACTAAAAAAGGAGTACACGTAAGATGGACCTCAAAGACGCAACAAGGCGCATACAGAGCCAGAAGGAACTCGTCGCAAAAATACGCGACGAAGTGGGCAAGGTGATAGTCGGGCAGGAGAAGCTTGTGGACAGGCTTATCCTCGCTCTCGTGACGGACGGGCACATACTGCTTGAAGGCGTGCCAGGCCTCGCGAAGACGCTTTCGTGCAACACCCTCGCGAAAGTTCTCGGACTCGACTTCAAGCGCATCTCGTTCACGCCGGATCTTCTGCCGGCCGACGTGGTGGGTACTCTCGTCTACTCTCCGAAGACCGGCGAGTTCTCGCCTAAGAAGGGGCCGGTCTTCTCGAATCTGCTTCTCGCGGACGAAATAAACCGTGCGCCGGCCAAGGTGCAGTCCGCGCTCCTTGAAGCGATGCAGGAGCGGCAGGTGACGATCGGCGACGATACGTATCCTCTGCCCAGCCCGTTCCTTGTCCTTGCGACGCAGAACCCGCTCGAACAGGAGGGCACGTATCCTTTGCCGGAGGCGCAGGTCGACCGCTTCATGTTCAAGTGCCTCGTAGAGACTCCGAGCAAGGCGGACGAGCGCCGCATAATGCAACGCTTCGCGGAAAATGCCGATAAGCCGGAGGCCAAGACGGTTTGCGCGTGCGAGGACATCGCTGCGCTGCGCGAGGCTTTGAAAGAAGTCTATTGCGACGAGAAGGTCGGCGACTACATACTCGACATCGTCTTCAAGACGCGCGAAAGCGGCGAATACGTGCAAAACGGCGCGAGCCCGCGAGCGACGCTGGCCCTGAATCTCGCCGCGCGCGGCAACGCGCTCGTGCACGGCCGGGCATACGCCACGCCGCAGGATGTCAAGGAAGTCGTGCACGATGTCTTGAGGCACCGTATAATACTGACCTACGAGGCCGAGGCGGAAAATATCACGACCGACAAGATCATCGACAAAATCCTCGACACCGTTCCCGTGCCGTAAGTATCGTACAGGCGCGGGCTGCCGGAGGGTAAGACCGGCAACGGAGGTGGCTTTTAGGGGTGTGGCATGAAGGCAGATGATTGGAAACAGGCGGCGCGGAAGTTCAGGGAGTTCTGGACGCTCGCGAAGGATTCCGAAGTCGGTGGATACCAGAAATTCTGGATATCCCTGCTGGGCGACGTTCTGCGCATGGAGGACGTCATGTCGCGCATATCGTTCCAG
>JAGCPM010000179.1 GCA_017965685.1 Kiritimatiellia bacterium
ATGGCGATACTGTGATGCGGTTCAAGCCCGGAACCGGCGTTTCGTCGAGCGGAGCCGTGAGCGGCGCACAGGACGGCACGCCGATGACCATAGCGATATACAATCTGAGACCCGGAACGTCGGGCGAGGTGTCGGCAGAGCCGGTCGGCAATACCGGCGATCCAAGCGAGGCGGAGTAACGGCATGAAAAAGGCGTTTACATTGATGGAGATCAATCTCGCCATTCTCGTGATGGCGGGCGGGATTCTTTCGGTAGTGAGCCTCTATTCCCTCGGATTCAGGGAAAGCCGGCAGTCTTCCGAGGATGTCGCTTCTGCTGCGTACGCGGAAGCTGTGATATCACCGCTAGTCATGGCGATATCTTCAACTAATCTCGCGTGGAGCGTCTTCAAGGACGCGCTCTATCTGCCTTCCGCCGAAGGCTGGGGGGCTTTTCTCGACGAGGATACCGGACAGGTGGAGAACGTACCCGACGCGAGCGGCACATTCAAAAGCGTAATGGACAAGATGAGCCAGGCGGCCAGCAAAACCGGCGGATCGCTTCAAGCGCCGAGTTGGCCGGCGAGCGCGGATGGAGGGCTGGTCGGCGGTCTCGTCGTCCTGCACGATGCAGGCAGCACGATATACAGGATAGGGTTCAGGGCGGCGAAACAGAAGAACATGCTGATGTCGGCGCCGCTTTATTACACGGAAGTGCGCTTCCAGGGGGTGAGCGACAAATGAAACGCGGCTTCACCATTCTAGAACTTCTTGTCGCCAGTATGCTCTTGGGCATGCTCATGACGATACTCACGATGATATTCAGCCAATCGTCCATAGCTTGGCGCACGGGAGAAAAGTCCGTCGCAAGTCTCGATCAGGTGCGCAACAACATGGCGATGCTCCAGTACGAGAGCGACAATCTGTATCTTTGGAAGAACAAGAGAGCTCTCTTGAGGTCTCCATGAGATGAAAAGGGCAACCTCAGGAAGGGCGGCGGCGGAACGGATTCACGTCTTGTGGACGAGTCGGCCAGCCTGGTGAAGCTGAGCGGCATAACCGAGTCCGCAAATCCCCAGTCGTTCCAGAATGTCACGCTTGGCTCCGGTGATCCCGGCGACAGCATCACGACGTATCTGGTGAACGTCAAGAGCGCGGGGCCGGACCGAGACCTTAACACATGGGACGATATATGGAGCGATCCTTATGACCTCGATTTCTGACAGCATGCGACGCGGTTTCACGCTTATCGAACTGCTGGTCGTAATCGCTATGATCGGCGTAATAGCCGGCGCGCTCACGACGTCCGTCAGCTCCGCGCAGGAGAGAGCCAGGATACAGAAAGCCACCGCCGAAGTAAAGGTTGTCGCGCAGGCGATACTGGCAGCGGAAAACTTTATGGAGGATCACAAGCTCCCTACGATGGAGAATGCAGACCTTAACACGCTCGATTTTCTTTTCGGAAAGGGTGGAAACGACGAGACTGGGGAAACGATACCTGCTCTTCTTCAAGCGCGCAATGGCGACCCATGGGGCAAGCAGTACGCGGTCACGATCAAGAGCGGCACGGCCAGTATCGCCTTCGGATCGGCGACTTCCACCATGACTACCGGTTTCTATCTGCCAAACTGGCATAGACTTGGTCCGGAGGAGAGAAAATGAATATGGATTCCTCCCGCAAAGGCAGCGCGCTTCTCGTTGTCCTCGGCATGCTGGCCTTCATGGTCGTTTCCGCCGTGGCGTTTTCGGCCTACATGCGCTATTCGAGGCTTCCTTCCAGCTTCCTCAGGCGCACAACTGCCTCCCGTGAACTCGTCAAGGCGGCCCTCGCCCGCGCCATAGACGAAATCGATGCCGCGATAGGCGACAATCCGCATCCCGGTTCCGGCACGAAATACTACGAGCTTGACGGTAACGGAGGTCTGGCGTGGCGAAACAATGCCTACGTAACGGGCGACGGCGCTGACAGATCGAAGAACTACTGGTACAACCACGTATACATCGGCACCAACCATCTTCAGCAGTCCTTTAGCGATACCGCTCCGGTAATGACACTGGAAGGCCTCGCCTACATTCCGCCGCCATACGTGGACGCCGCGAGATACTACGGACGTCTTTCTTCTGCGGCGCAATGGAAATCGTTCGACTTCGACGCCGGCCGCTACGCGTTCTGCGCTATAGATATGAGCGACTGCTTTGACATAAACAGGCTTTCGGCAAGCCTGCCTCGCTCTTCCGCCGGCAACGGAAGGGTTTCGCTCTCCTATCTTTTCGAGAAGGGCGATCACTCCAATCCTGACTCGGGCGGCGGTTCGCAATGGGACGAGATGATGTCGAACTACCGCCAAGAGGAGGATGACGGCAGTTTCAGCTACGATAACGACATACCACTTGTTTCTCTCGCCGATATGAACATGGCCATCGGCGGAACAAGTTACGGCAATCTCTACAGCCCATGGTACAAGTATGTTGAATCAGGCAAGGCGGACGCGTTCTATGGCGGCAAGGAGGCGTACGCAAAACTTATGGCGTTTTCCACCGACAGCTGGTTCCCAACCACGAATACCGCATCCAACGCCGCCGGCGACTACGATCTCGCGAATCCAGAATACCAGCCGTTCGATCCGAACGACTTGATGACTGAGGGGAAACTGCCCCCTGGTGTGACGGATATCGGCTCCAGGCCGGGTGCGTCGCGACTCCTCGAATCCATGTGCGGCATCGGCATGTATTCACTGTGGGATTATCTGGATACGGATAGCATGCCAATGTCGCTGGCGCTTCCAGTGCTGGAGCGAAATCCGATGATTGTTGGGCTGGAGGCCAAGTTGGGCGAAGGCGCTGCATTGAAGATTAATCGTAGCAACATAGAGGATATTGCAGAGCCTGTTATAGACGGGAACCAAAAGACTCGCACATCCAGGATAAAATACACTGTCGACGGAGGCGAATTGGCCAAACTCTTCGCCGGAGGCGGCGTGCAGGCGCTCGTCACTTATCCTTTCTGCCGCGATGACGGGCAAAAGAAGGGCAATTCCTGGACTACCGAAGGGTATGTCATAATGTACTTCACGGATTTCAATAATGATATTGGCCTCAGGACGAAAAATTCCGGCGATGTCATTAACTTCAACGCGATAAAGGGCAAACAGGGTCTTGTGGACAACTGCGTTCTAGTGGTCCCGTTCGGCGATGGCGAGACGCTGAGTTTCGACAACGTTGATTCTGAGGAAAAAGCCGTCGTTGCCACCGCGCGACCTGCGTTCAAAGGCGGTGTCCAGAGCGCAATAGCCACCTCTGTGAACAATGCGCCTTTGCTGACGCTTGATTTTGAATGGACGCAGACTAGCGACGAAGACGGCAACTGGACACCGGAGAGCCCCGACATGACATCCGGCCACGGTATTGTTGTAAAAGATGCGATATGCGGTTGGCTGCCTCTCAAGGCCGATGGCACGAAAATGAGCCAGGACGATGTGGTCGGCAAAATCAAGAATGGCTCGCCGAACGATGCAACAGTATTGCTCTCTCTCAATCTGGCCGTCACGATGGCGATAAAAGACAAAAACAAGTATGTGGATCTCGTTCCGGCGTGCCTTGATGACGACAAGGATTTGAACGGCAAAAACACTGCGGCGCCTTTCGGTCCGATGAAGAATAAGATCGGCGCGGCGCATCCGGTAATGAAGATGGGCTACGCTCTTGGCGCGCTCTGGGGATATTCTCTGACCACGTTCCATGTGATGGGTGGCGAGAGCAATCCCATAAGC
>JAGCPM010000180.1 GCA_017965685.1 Kiritimatiellia bacterium
ATCTACGGCGGCGCGCCGCTCCTCGGCGTGAACGGCAACGTCATAATAACGCACGGCAACTCGACCCACAAAGCGATATTCTACGCGGTCAAGTCGGGAGTCGCCGCCGCGACGAACGACGTTTCCGGCACGATCGAGAAGTCGATAGCCGACCACGCGGACAAGATCAAGCAGCAATAATGAGCGAATACGATTTCAGAGCCATAGAGAAGAAGTGGCAGGCGTTCTGGCTCGAGAACAAGACGTTCAAGACGCCCTCCAGATCGGCGAAGCCGAAGTTCTACTGCCTCGACATGTTCCCCTACCCCTCGGGTGCGGGGCTGCACGTCGGGCATCCGGAAGGGTACACCGCGACCGACATACTCTGCCGCTACAAGCGGATGAAGGGCTTCAACGTGCTCCATCCCATGGGCTGGGACGCGTTCGGGCTGCCGGCCGAGCAGTACGCGGTCGATACGGGTACCCACCCCGCAATCACGACGAAGAAGAACATCGACAGGTTCAGGGAGCAGATAAGGTCGCTCGGCTTCAGCTACGACTGGGACAGGGAGGTCAACACCACCGACCCCAAGTACTACAAGTGGACGCAGTGGATATTCGAGCAGCTTTACAAGAAGGGCCTTGCATACGTGGCGGAGGTGCCGGTCAACTGGTGCCCTGCTCTGGGCACGGTGCTCGCCAACGAAGAGGTCATCGACGGCCGGTCCGAGCGCGGCAACCACCCGGTCGTGAGGCGTCCGATGAGGCAGTGGATGCTCAAAATCACCGCGTACGCGGAGAGGCTCCTCGCCGACCTCGACAAGCTCGACTGGCCCGAAGGCATCAAGGAGATGCAGCGCAACTGGATTGGCAAGTCGACAGGCGCGGAGGTCGTTTTCGGGACGACAGAGGGCGACACAATCACTGTCTACACTACGCGCTGCGATACGCTTTTCGGCGCGACGTACATGGTGGCGAGTCCCGAGCACAGGCTCGTTGAAAAGTGGCTCGGCGACGGAACGATAAAAAACGCCGCCGAGGTCGAGGCGTACCGCAAGGCGGCGGCGGCCAAGAGCGACCTCGAGCGCACCGAGCTCAACAAGGACAAGACCGGCGTCAGGCTCGAGGGCGTTAAGGGCATCAATCCGGTGAACGGCGAGGCACTGCCCATATTTATTTCCGACTATGTCCTTGCGAGCTACGGAACGGGCGCGATAATGGCTGTTCCCGCGCATGACGACCGCGACTGGGATTTCGCCAAGAAGTTCAGCCTTCCCATAATCGAGGTTGTCAAGGGCGGCGAGGACGTGCAGAAGGCGGCTTTCACCGATTGTGCGACGGGCGTGATGGTCAACTCCGGCTTCATCACCGGGCTTTCCGTCGCCGACGCGCAGGCTAAGATGATTGCGTGGCTGGAAGAGAAGGGTGTGGGCAGGGCGAAGACGCAGTACAAGCTTCGCGACTGGCTCTTCTCGCGCCAGAGATATTGGGGCGAGCCCTTCCCGGTCATCCACTGGCAGGACGGAACGCAAAGCCTCTTGGACGAGAACGACCTTCCCCTCACCCTGCCGGAACTCGCGGACTACAAGCCGACAGGAACGGGCGAGCCTCCGCTCGCCAAGGCGACCGAGTGGGTGAATGTCACGCGCGAAGACGGCGTGAAGGGCGTGAGAGAAACGAACACGATGCCGCAGTGGGCCGGAAGCTGCTGGTACTATTTGCGCTATATAGACCCCGACAACGACAAGGCGTTCGCCGATACGGAACTGCTGAAAGAGTGGTTGCCGGTAGACCTCTATGTCGGCGGCGCGGAACATGCGGTGCTGCATCTCCTCTATGCGAGGTTCTGGCACAAGGTGTTGTTCGATCTGGGCTGGTGCCGACGGACGAACCGTTCCAGAAACTCGTCAACCAGGGGATGATACTCGGCACGGCATACAAGACGCCGAGGGGAGTTCTCGTTCCGATGGACGAGATAGAATGGCGCGA
This sequence comes from Kiritimatiellia bacterium, assembly GCA_017965685.1. Classification (GTDB taxonomy): domain Bacteria; phylum Verrucomicrobiota; class Kiritimatiellia; order RFP12; family UBA1067; genus UBA1067. The sequence goes on from JAGCPM010000180.1 coordinate 1,969, forward strand.
CGGCAAGCCCTACGGAAAAGAAGAGGGCGGCGAGATGGAGGAGCTGACGGAGTTCCCGGCGAAGATGTCCAAGTCGCTCAAGAACGTTGTCAACCCCGATGACGTGATACGCGATTTCGGCGCGGACTCGCTTAGGCTCTATGAGATGTTCATGGGGCCGTTGCAGGTCGTGAAGCCCTGGCAGACGAACGGCGTCAGGGGTGTGCACAATTTCTTAAGGCGCGTGAACAGGCTCGCGACCGAGACCGCAATCGCCGACAGGGCGATGACGAAGGACGAGGCGAAGACCCTCGCGAAGACCGTGAAGAAGGTCGGCGACGACCTTGAGGCAATGGCGTTCAACACGGCTATTTCGGCGATGATGGTCTTCGTGAACGAGGCGGAGGACGAGGCTAAGGCTTCAGGTTCTCTGCCGAGGGAGATGCTGGAGAAGTTCGTTCTTGCCCTAGCGCCGTTCGCGCCGCACCTGGGCGAGGAGCTCTGGGCGGCGCTCGGCCACGACGGCACTCTCGCGTACGAACCTTGGCCGCAATACGATCCGCTTGCGCTCGTTGAGGACGAGATCGAGATTCCTGTGCAGGTTCTAGGCAAGCTTCGCGGAAGGGTGAAGGTCGGCGTGAACGCTACCGCGGCGGAGATGGAAGCGGCGGCCAAGGCGTCGCCCGAGGTGGCGAAGTTCCTCGAAGGCAAGACAATCGTGAAGGTTGTCGCAGTCCCGAAGAGGATGGTCAATTTCGTGATCAGGTGAGGCTTGGGACATGGCGAGCGTCAAATTCATGAAGGTAAAGGGCACGTGGCGCGAGGTCGCGGACGCGGCGCGCACGACGATACGCCTCGACGAAGGCCAGAAGGAGCCTTCCTCCAAGTGGAAGAAGCGCATACTGCTGGCGGAGCATTCGCCGATAAGGAAACTCTGCTTCAACTGGAAGTGGATCGACCTGCCGTACTGGGTGAGCGTCCATTTCGTGCGCCACAAATACGGGATAGAGCATTTCGTCTCGACGCAGAGGAGCGACAGGACGGGCGAGGACATGACGGCGAAGACCCAGGACGCGCCGGTCGTGCACGAATGCTTTGCGAACGCGCAGGCGGTGATGTTCATGTCTAGAAGGCGGCTCTGTTCGCAAGCGTCGCCGGAGACCCGCGCGGCGTGGAGGCTCGTGGTGGACGAGATCGCGAAGACCGAGCCCGAGGTCGCGGTGTGCTGCGTTCCGGAGTGCGTCTACAGGGGCTTCTGCCCCGAGTTCAAGAGTTGCGGATTCGTCGATACGCCCAAATTCGCCGAGATGGTGAAGGCGTACCGCGAAGCGTGAGAAGAGATTTCGGAAAACAACCATATACGGAAGGAAGAAAAGCGCAATGAACAACGAACTGCTGAAAAGGGCGCACGAGAAGATACCGTCGGTGCCTGTTCTGGTCAATCTCATCTCCAAGAGGGAGAAGGAGCTCATCGCCGGCGCGAAGCCGCTCGTGAAGCCGCTTTCGCTCGACGAGGAGAAGTGCGACATGGCGCTCAGAGAAGTCGCCGAGGGCAAGCTGGTCGCCGAAATCGATTTCGACGCGATTGCCAAGGCCGAGGACGCCAAGACAAAGTGGAATCCGAAGCACGTGAACGTGAATTCGCTCTTCGCGGACTAGGTGGCGGACAAGCCCAGATTCGACCCGGTCTTCGCGGAGAACAGGAAGGCGCGGCACGACTACACCGTACTCGACACTATCGAGTGCGGTGTGGTGCTGACCGGCACCGAGGTCAAATCGGTGCGCGGGGGGGCGGTTTCGCTCGCGGGGGCCTACGGAGCGGTGCTGAAGGGCGAGCTCTGGCTCGTGGGCGCGGACATCGCAGCGTACAAATGGGGCAACAGATTCAACCACGAACCCAAGTCCATGCGCAAGCTTCTCGTCCATGCTAAAGAGGTCGAAGAGCTGCGTTTGAAGACGGAATCGAAGGGTTTGACTCTTATTCCGCTCAAAATGTACCTGAAAAAGGGGCGGATAAAAGTGGCGATGGGGCTCTGCCGCGGCAAGCAGCTGCACGACAAGAGGGAGAGCCTTAAGAAAAAAGCCTTGGCCCGCGACCTTGAAAGAGGTGCGTGATTTTTGGTATACTACACAAAACATTTCAAAAGAAAAAAGCAAGGACAAACGATATGTCGATCTCGAAAGGATTCTCGAACGTGTTCAGGATACCGGAGCTGAGGAAGAAAATCCTCGTGACCCTCGGTCTCGTATTCGTGTGCCGCCTCGTATCCCAGATACCCACGCCCGGAGTGGACTGGAACACGCTCGGCCAGATGATAGCCGATTTCAAGGCGAACTCGCAGGGCGGGTTGCTTGACTGGTTTGAAGTGTTCACCGGCGGTGCGCTCGGGCAGTGCGCGATAGGCTTCCTTTCGATATGGCCCTACATTTCGGCGCAGATCGTGATCCAGCTGCTCAGTTCGGTGATTCCTTCGCTGGAGAAGATGAAGAAGGAGGGCGAGACCGGCCGCCAGCAGATTGCGCAGATAACGCGCTACCTCACCATCTGCCTCTGCATAGTGCAGGCGTGGGGCATCGCGACCGCGCTCTCGCATCCCGAGACACTCGGGCTTCCTCTTCCGGCGGGCAGGACGATTGTGGTGAATCCCGGCCTCGCGTTCAATCTGATGACCGTGATTGGAATGACGGCGGCCTCGCTCTTCGTGATGTGGCTCGCCGACCAGATAACCACCTTCGGCATCGGCAACGGCGCCTCGCTGATCATCATGATCAACATCACTTCGCGCCTCCCCACCGCGCTCTTCCAGGCGTGGGAGCGCTACTTCGGCGTTGCCGGCAAGACCGAGACGGCCCAGGGCTCCTACGCGGAGCTCCTCATACTCGTGCTCTTCTTCCTCTTCGTGGTCGCGGGAACCGTGATGCTGACGCAGGGTGTGAGAAAGGTCGCTATCCATTCGACGCGCCGCTCCGTCGGCGGCGGAACGACCTACGGCATGCAGCAGACTTACATGCCGCTCAGGGTGAACTACACAGGCGTCATGCCCATCATCTTCGCGCAGCCCCTCATCCAGATACCCTCCGCGATCATAATGAAGTTCTCGGCTCCCGGCTCGTCGCTCCACCACTTCGCGCAGGAGCTCTCGAACGTCACGACGCTGCACCTCATAGTCTACGGAATCCTGATAATGTTCTTCACGTTCTTCTGGGTGGCGACACAGTTCAACGCGATAGACATCTCCGAGAACCTGAAGAAGGACGGCTCGTACGTCCCAGGCATAAGGCCCGGAAAGGCGACGGCGGAGTATCTTGACGATGTGATGACCAAACTGACGCTCATTGGCGGCTGCGGGTTGCTCGTGGTGGCGATCATACCGATGTTGCTCACCGGCGGCCGCGGAATACCGTGGTCGATGGCATCCTTCTTCGGCGGCACTTCGCTGCTCATCATCGTTGGCGTGGCTCTCGACACGCTGAGGATGATGGAGTCGCACCTGCTCGTCAGGAAGTACGAAGGCTTCCTCTCGCATGGCTCGCTGCGCGGGCGCGGTGGAGTGTGATCGAGCTGCCGTCAATCCGCAATTTCTGCATAATCGCCCATGTGGATCACGGCAAGACCACA
>JAGCPM010000181.1 GCA_017965685.1 Kiritimatiellia bacterium
CTCATCGACGGCGAACTCCAGTTCGACGCGGCCATCGTCCCGGCCGTCGGTTCGCTCAAGAACCCGAATGGCGACATAAAGGGCGACGCGAACGTCTTCATATTCCCCGACCTGCAGGCGGGCAACATCGGCTACAAGATTGCGCAGCGTCTCGGCGAGGCGGATGCGATCGGACCGAATCTGCAAGGCCTCGCGAAGGCGATGAACGACCTTTCGCGCGGATGCTCCGCCGAAGATATCGTGGGCACGATATGCGTAACGCTGCTGCAAAGCCAGGGTAAATAACCAACGACTAACGACTAACGACTAATGACTAACGACAAGATGCTATCGAGAGCAAAAGAGGTTTTCGACATCGAAATCGAAGGCCTTCGGCGGACGCGCGATTCGCTGGGTGAAAGTTTCACCGCTGCGGTGGAGCTGATGCTCAAGACTATCCGCGACCAAGGCATCATAGTCGTGACCGGCGTCGGCAAGAATCTTGCCATAGCCGAAAAGATGAGCGCGATATTCGCCTCAACGGGTACGCGCTCCATCGTTCTCAATCCTGTGCAGGCGATGCACGGCGACCTCGGCATGGTCGCGCCGAGGGATATCCTCATAGCCCTCAGCTTCTCCGGCGAGTCGGATGAGATTCTGCGCCTCATTCCGGCCATCCGCCGCCACGGCCTCAAGGTCGTGTCGCTCACCGGCAAGCCGAAGTCAACGCTCGCCGAGATGAGCGATATCCATATCGAGATTCCGTGCGGCAAGGAGGCGTGTCCGTTCGGCATGGCGCCGACCAACTCGACCACCGCGACGATGGCGATGGGAGACGCGCTTGCGATGGTGATGCTGGATGCGCTCGAGTTCGACATATCCTCGTACGCGATGAACCATCCGGCGGGCGCGATAGGCCGCGCGCTCGTGATGAAGGTAACCGACATAATGCGCACGGGCGAGCGCCTTGCCGCCGTCCGGAACGGCGCGACCGTGATGGAGGCGCTGATGGCCATGACCAAGGCCCAGGCGGGCAGCGCCGTGATAACGGATGCGGAAGGCAAGCTTGCCGGTATCTTGACAGATGGCGATTTCCGCCGTGCGGTCAGCACTAGTGTAGACGGCCAAGCCGTGCTCGGCCTCAAGGTAGCCGAGCTCATGACCGCCAAGCCGCTTTTCGTGCGCGACGATGTATACGCCTCGGAGCTCCTGAAGATATTCGAGCGCCGCCGGATCGACGATCTTCCCGTCTGCGACGCTTCCGGAAAGGTTGTCGGCATCGTCGACATCCAGGACCTGCCGAAAATGAAAGTACTGTAAAAGCCAGAAAACACCGAATAAAAACAATTTTCAAGAAAGGACGAAACAATGAAAAAGATAATGATTCTCGCGCTAGGCGCGATTACGGCGGCGGCGGTTCTGGCCGTACCCGCGACATCGAAGAAGACCGGAGCCAAGGCCGGCGCCGGCAAGGCCGCCGCAAAGGCTGCCGTCGAAGAAGACGATGAAGACGGAGACGTCACTCGCGGAAAAGTCGCGAAGATCATTATCGACGCGCCCCCCGCCCTCGGCCGCACCACCCGTCTTCCGGCGCCGTCCATCCCGGGCAGCTCGAACATCACCCGCGCCTTTCTCAAGACGCGCGAGTGGATTGTCATCGAGACGAAGTATTCCACTTTCATCCCCCTCCACAAGCAGTTGATATTCGAGTGGCACGTCATGCTTGACGCTATGAAGGCTACGGAAAAGGCCAGTGCCCAGGCCTGTCGCGACGGCAAGCTGCCACAGTATTCCTACTTCAACACTTCCGTCACATACCAAAACATCCCCCAAGGCGGGCATGCGGCCAGCGTCTGCCTGCATCCTTCGTTCCTCGAGCGCTATGGCGAACCCTGCGTAGTTGGTCTTGTGATAAAGGATGACAAGGGCAAGACCTACTACTGCAACTGCTGGGCCGAAGGGTCCGAAAAGAGAATCCAATCCTTGAGGTGGAAAGGAACGGATGGGCAGATGAACCCGGACGACGGATTCTGGAATGACCAGAAGGTCATGGGCGACAAGGCTATCGAACGCCGCCAGGGACTTGCCGACCGCTCCAAGACGATCTGGGCGCTCGTGAACCCGAACGACTACGAATACGTGGCACAGTGAGGGAACCATGGCAAAGAAATTTCTGACACTGAACATAGGCGCCGGAGGGATCGCGCTCGCCGAGTATGAAAGCTCGGGTTCGAGGCTTGTCCTTTCCAACTACGGCCTGGCTAGACTGGCCGCGCCGCTGGACGCCGAGAACGCGGATACCGTCCTTTCTCCCGCGCTTCTTGAAATCGTCCGCGAAAAAGGCATCAGGCCCGGCAAGGTGGCTATATCGCTTTCCGGCCAGATGGTCTTCCCGAGAATCGCCGCGATACCGATGGTCGGCGGCGCCGAGAAGTTCGAGCAGTCCATACGCCTCGAGATCGAGCAGAACATACCGTTCCCGATAGACGAGATGGTCTGCGACAGGCAGCTCCACTCTTTCTTTTCTTAAAAATTTCTTCCATTTACAATAATCTCTCCATGTAAGAAATTTAATAAATTGTGGCTCATTTTCAACTCTAAGATTTTTTTCATTTACTCTGAAATAAACTGGCATCACAAAATATCTAAAACTATCGCTTCTAAGTTGAGTTGTTTTCCAGCCATCTGGATCTGCATGATAAAGAGCAAGCCATTGTGTGAATTTTAAATAAGTAGTATTTTTTTCATTTAAATTACAGAAATCACTTAACCAATAAGAACTAGTAGTTGGCAGAAAATTA
>JAGCPM010000182.1 GCA_017965685.1 Kiritimatiellia bacterium
ACCAATGCGCAATGCGTCTGGATGCAGACAACAAAAAAGGCGAGGAATTTATCCTCGCCTTGCCAATTTGGTGAATTATGCGATTTTTACGCTTCTTCGCAGGAATCAGGAAGCGTTATTCTGTTAAACACTGTCGCGCTCCGGATCGAAGCCCTCGAACCCGCTGCCGTACACGGTCACGGGATCGGTGCCGAAGTCGATCAAATCGTCCTCGACCCCTTCGCCCATCGAGACGCGCTCTATCACCGGCCCCACCGGCACGGGCGGCACCGGAGCGGGCGTGGCGAGGTACGTCTGGGCGCCTTCGTCCGAGAGCACCATGTTGAAGCCCGCCACGGCTCGAAGGTTCACTCGGTTTCGGGCAGGGACTCCCGCACGCCCGTGCGAATGAGGCTCGCGGGGTTTTCCCTCAACTCGTCCGCCAGAGCGCCTATGCTGCGGGCCGCATCGGCAACACCTGATATCGCGTCTGCCACACCACCTTTCTGGGATTCGACTAGCGAGTTGAGATTCGCCGCCAGAGATGCCATCGAATCGGCCGCATTGGACAAATTGCTCCAGGCCCCCGAAAAATCCATACTGTCGATCTCGTTCATCACGCGCGAAAGGGCGTCCGCGAAGCTTTCCAGCATCGACGGCTGCGGCGGAATGCAGAGATACCGCGGCTCCCAGCTGATTGGCGCGAGCTCCACCGGATCCTTCGGGATGTTCAGTTCGAGCTTCGCAAGGCCGGTGATACCGCTCGCGCTGACCGTGGCGCGGACGCCCTTGCCGACGAGGTAGCGCATGCGCTCCTCGGCGTCGTCGTAGTCAACGAGCCGCAGCTTCCGCGTGTCGATGGAAATCGTCACGACGACCTTCTGCCAGTCATCCTCCGCGGCGTCGTCATAGAGCGAGCCTACAAAAGATATATCGCTGACCGAGCCGATTGCGACACCGCGATAGTTGACCTCGCTACCGACACTGAGTCCACTCACCGCCGCGTCGTAGTAGGTCTCGGCCATGAGCACGTGGTCCCTGCCGCCAGCGCCCCCTAGATACACGAGAATAGCGACCGTAGCCAGCACGCCGGCCAGGACAGTCGCGCCGACCTTGGCGAAACTCGCATGATTGTCATCTGCCATCTGTCTTCCTCCTGTTAAAGAATTTCCTGACGAAAGGATCCGGAGAGGAATCCCTGAGCGCGGCCGGAGTCCCGAGTGCGACCATTCCCTTGCGCGCCTTGTCGAACATCGCCGCCCTATCCGCGATGCGGAATATGCTGTCGAGTTCGTGGGTTACTACGACGAACGTCATGCCCTTCTCGCGCTTCAGCCGCAGTATGAGCTCGTCGAGAGATGCCGACGTTATGGGGTCGAGTCCGGCGGAAGGCTCATCGAGAAAGACTACCTCCGGATCGAGCGCCATCGCCCTCGCTATCGCTACACGCTTGCGCATTCCGCCAGAAATCTCCGAGGGCATCTTGTCCGCCGCGTCGGCTAGTTCTACATCCGCCAGCAGTTCCATCGCTCTCGCCCGCCGCGCCTTGCGGCGAAGCTTCGAGAACTCCTCCAGCGGCAGTAGCACATTCTCCAGGCACGTCATCGACCCGAAAAGCGCGCCCGACTGGTACATAACGCCGATCTTGCGGCAAAGCTTGGCGCGCGTCTTCGCCGTCCACCTCATACCGGCGACCGTCAAGTCGCCCGAAAGGACGGGGTTGAGGCCGATCATGTGCTTCATGATGGTGGACTTTCCGCAGCCCGAACCGCCGAGGAGCGCGAAGACCTCGCCCTTCATCACGTCGAACGTGACGTCGCGCAGTATGACGCTCCTGCCATACCCCGCGTACACATTTCTGAGTTCGATCACACGTTCCATATGTAGCATACCACGGCAAGGATTCCGTCGGTCACTGCGATGGCGACGATGGAGCTGACCACCGCCGCGGTGGCCGCAACGCCAACTCCGTCCGCCGTGGCTTTGGTCCGCATTCCCGAGAAGCACCCTATCAGACCAACCAGCATTCCGAACAGGCAAGCCTTCGCGAGGCCGAACACAATCATGAAGAGGGTCGCGGTGGATTCGACGTGCGCCCAGAACACGACCGTCGGCACGTCCATCACTCTGAGGACTATGGCACCGCCGACTAGGCCGGCCAGTTCGGCGAAAACGGTGAGGACCGGCATCGCGAGCGTCGCCGCGGCCACTCTGGGCAGCACGAGAAACCTCACCGGCCTCAGGCCCATCGTCGCGAGCGCGTCGAGTTCTTCATCCACCTTCATGGTGCCTATGTCGGCCGCGAACGCGATGCCGCTCCTGCCCGCCAGGATGATCGCGGTGACAAGCGGGCCGAGTTCCCTGAAAAGGCCTATCGTCAAGAGATCGGCCACATACACCTCCACCCCGAACGACCGGAGCGCGGCCGCGCTTTCGAACGCCAGAATGAGCCCGAGAAGGAATCCTATCCCCGTCGAAATCGCTAGCCCGCTATACGACGCCCGCTGGAATGCGAGAAGGAAGTCGCCGAACCTGAAATTGCGCGGTCTGACAATCAAGGAGAGGCAATCGACGGTCGTTTCGCCTATAAACTCCTGCCATCCGGCGAAGCTCCGCCGGCCCTTGTCGAACCATTCCCCTAGCCCGGAAAGTATGGCCATGCCCCCTAAAGTTTCCTAAGGGCCTGGACCAATGCCGAAGTGAACGCGGCGGAAAACGACGCAGAATAGTCGCCTTCGGCGGCGGAGGCCTCTCCGTCGCCATCCGCGACGGAGAGTATCTCGTGCCCCTTGAGAAGCGTCACCTTCAGCGAGACCGACGCGGTCCGCAATCCCTGCACGCGGCAGTCGAGCGCGAACCTATTGACGTCTATCTCGATGGACTCCTGCGCGGCCGCGGAAGAGGAGCGACCGACGGACGCCTCGAATATTCCGGACGCAGCAATCACGTCCAGCGCCACGCCATTGAGCATCGCCGCCGGCGAAGCGGCGAAGGAATTGGATGGATCGAACGCAATCGATCCGTTCCGCCTCAGGACCGCGAGAGCCGTCCTGTCGTAAGGGGGCCGCACGGCAAGTCTCGAAAGCCTTGCCGCGCCGTGGCGGGGGGCTTCGTCGCACTTCACGGTCGCGGAGCCGGCCTCCACGAACCAGCGGACCGGCTCCTTGGGCGCGGGGCCAAGACACCCGGCGGACATCGCCGAGAGGATCGCGGCCAGGATCGCTGGATTCCGCTTCACGCCTACTCCCCTTTGCCCATCATGAGTGCCGAGACGAGTTTCACGAATCTCGCCGGGTCGGCAACCTGGGAGCCTTCGGCCACGAGAGCAGTATCGTACAGAAGAGCAATCGCATCGGATTTCTCGCCGCCGGTCATCTCCGAAACCTTCTTCACGAGCGGATGGGCCGCGTTGATCTCGAGTATGCGCTTCTCCTCGGGGACGTCCTGACCCATGGCCCTCATCATGCGGACCATCGATGGCGGCATCGCCGTCTCGCTCGCCACTAGGCAGCAGGGGGAATCGGTGAGGCGAGTCGAGATTCTGACGTCGGAAATCCTTTCGCCTAGCTCCTGCTTGATCGCGTCCATGAAGCCCTTGTATTCCTTGGCCGCCTTTTCACCGGCCTCCTTCTCGGCCTTCTTTTCGTCATCGGTCCCGAAACTGACGTCGCCTTTGCCGACGTCGACGAACTTCTTCCCCTCAAACTCGCGGAGCGATTCGGTCAGATATTCATCAACAGGGTCGGTGAAGAGCAGCACGTCGCAGCCGTGCTTCCTCGCCGCCTCGAGCTGCGGCGCCTTCCTGGCGTCCTCCTCGCGTTCGGAGAGTATGTAGTATATGTCCTTCTGGGACTCGGGCATATCCTTGACGTAATCCTCTAGAAACACCGTCTTGCCGGCGTCGCCGCGCGCGGTAGGATATTTGAGGAGCTTCTTGAGCCTGTCGGAGTTCGCATAATCGGTGTGCACGCCCTCCTTCAGTATGGAGCCGAACGCCTTCCAGAATTCGACATACCTTTCGGGCTTCTTCTTGAGGTCCTCAAGAGTCGAGAGTATCTTGGCCGTCACCGCGCTCTTTATCTTCGCGATGACAGCATCATCCTGTAGCATCTCGCGGCTTACATTGAGCGGAAGGTCGCTCGAATCGACAACGCCCTTCACGAACCTGAGGTAGCCCGGAAGCAGCATCTCGATGTCATCGCCGATGAAGACGTTGCGCACGTAGAGGGAAAGGCCCCTCTTGTACTGCGGCATGAAAAGCTCCATCGTCGCCTTCTTGGGCAGGAACAGAAGCGCCTTAAACTCGACCTGTCCCTCGCCGGAGAAGGGAATCGTCTCGAATGGATCCTCCCAATCGTGCGTGAGGTGCCTGTAGAACTCGGCGTACTCTTCCGGCTTGACGTCCTTTTTCGGCCTCTTCCAAAGCGCGACCATCGTATTGAGCGGCTTCGCCTCGCGCTCCTCGCGGCGCTTGCGGTCATCGTCCTTTTCGTCCTTTGGCGCGGCCGCCTCGCGGAAGCGGACAGGATACGCTATGAAGTCGGAATACTTCTTTCTGAGCTCGTTAACGCGCCAATAGTCGAGATACTCCTTCTGGCCGTCGCGCAAGGTCAGCGTTATCGACGTGCCGAAGCCATCGGCCTTCTCTGCGTCCGCGATCGTGTAACCGCCCGACATCTCGCTCTCCCAGCAGACCGCGCCCTCCTGGCCGCGCTTCTTGGTGACGACCCTGACCTTCGATGCGACCATGAACGCAGCGTAGAAGCCAACGCCGAACTGGCCGATCAGCTCGGGAAGCGCCTCGCCGCCCTTTTCCTTCAACGCCAGACGGAA
>JAGCPM010000183.1 GCA_017965685.1 Kiritimatiellia bacterium
AGTACAAGATGCCAAGAGCCATAAGGAACGCCGACGGAACAAGGACGCAAACTTGGATGACGACGAACGCCATACTCTTTCCGTTCTTCGCGTGGCGCGACGACGGCGCATGGAGCTTCTGGCCGCTCTACGGCTACAACCGCCGACGCGAATCCGACCACCGCTACGTCCTATGGCCCCTCATTACATGGGCCGGCTACCGTGAAGACAGGGATACTTCAGGCGATGGATATTCATGGATGGCCTGGCCTTTCTACGGGCGCGTGAGGCGCGAGCGCGAGACTCAGGATCTCTATCTGCCGCCTTTCTTCTCGTTCGTCGAGACGCGTTCTCCAAGGGCGGAAAAGACGCGCAGGATAAGGTGCCCGTGGCCGTTCGTCGATCTGGAGACTACTCCATCGCGCCGCAGGATAAGCATATGGCCTTTCTACGAGCGCACGATAGATATAGAATACCGCACAGGCCTTTCCGAGGCGGCTGTGACCAGATTTGGTTGGAAGTTCATTGAACTCTACGATGATGAAACGCGCGTCTTTCCTTTGTGGGCTTCCGGCAGGAGCCACTTCCGGCTTTGGCCGTTCTATGAAAGTGAAACGGACCGGAAAACGCAGATCACAACTGGGCGATTTCTTTCCCTGATGCCGATTCGCTGGGTTCCCCAGATAGACCGCAACTGGGCGAAATTCTGGACCTTCTATGAAAATGAAGAGACGCCCCTATACACCGACCACTCTGTGCTTTGGGGTATCATAAAGTGGCGGACACACAAGGAATGAAACTTGCCGACATCCTTTCCGCTCGCTCGCGATTCGGCATCAAGCCTGGGCTGGATTCGATTTCCGCTCTTTGCGCCGCGCTGGGCGACCCGCAGCGAAAAATCCCGAATGTCGTCCATGTCGCCGGAACGAACGGCAAGGGCGCGACGGCCGCGTTTGTTGATGCCGCGCTGATCGCCGCCGGAAAGCGTTCCGCGCGTTACGTCTCGCCGCATCTCGTGAGAATAAACGAAAGATTCTTCCTGGACGGAAAGCCGCTATCCGACGAAATCCTCGATTCGGCGGCGGAGCGCGTGGAAAATGCAATCGCATCCAGCCCGGCTCTTTCAGGCGTGACGTATTTCGAGTTGCTGACCGCGGTCGCCTTCGACGTGTATTCCCATTCCGGTTGCGATTGCTGCGTTCTCGAAACGGGGTTGGGCGGACGGCTTGACGCGACCAACGTGTGCGAACCTGCCGTCACCGCGATAACGAGAATAGGCCTCGACCATTGCGACATTCTCGGCTCGACGATCGAGGCGATCGCGGCGGAGAAGGGCGGCATAATCAAGAAGGGTGTGCCTGTCATTCTAGGGGAAAACGTCACTGCCGTCAGGAGCGTTGTCGAATCCATCGCCCGCGAAAAGGGTGCGCCTTTCGTCTACGCGCCTGAAGCCGTCCGCCCCGAAGAGGTTCCAGGCACTCTTTCGATAGGCGGGGCGTTCAACCGCGAGAACGCAATGACCGCCATGGCCGTCTGCAAGGTTCTTGCGGAAATGGATTCCTCCCTAGATATTGGGAAGATGAAGCTTGGCTTCGGGCGGGCCGTATGGCCCGGGCGCTACCAGAAGGTTGGGCGATGCATAGTTGATGGTGCGCACAACCCTCCCGCTGCCGAGGCTCTCGTGCGCTCTATCGAGAGCGACCCTTCGGTCGACACACCCCTTACACTCGTGGCTGGTTTCTGCGGCGACAAGGATGTTGACGCAACCCTCTCGATCCTGCGTCGCGTGGCCGATTGCGCAATCCCCGTCAAAAGCTCGAATCCGCGTTCGCTCGATACGGGCCTTCTCGCAGAAAAGATGCGAAAGTGCTCCTTCTCCGTTTTGCCTGCCGCGAAACTGGCGGATCTTCCGAAAATACCGTCGCTCGTTTGCGGTTCGCTTTTCCTGGCCGGCGAGGCGCTTGTCGCCATGGGCGCGTATCCATGGCCGTCGGATAGGGTTGACCCGAACGAAAAAACCTCCTCCCAGGCGTATGTCGAACTCGCGGCAAGGATTTTCGGCATTCCGCCATCGTCCGTCTCGCTCGATACGGCTTACGGCTCTCAAGGGTGGGATTCTGTGAACCACCTTCGGCTTGTGATGGAGGCGGAGGAAGCCTTCGGCGTTTTCTATCCAATCGACCGCATACCGCAAATAAAGACCATCCGCGACCTTATCAGTCTGGCGGAAAAGAGAAAGGACTGACTAACATGTCCACGATATCGCTCGGACTTCTTTCCTGGCGGGCGCACGAAACGCTCGTGAAGACGCTTTCCACCTACTCGCAGCTTCGCGAAATGGTGGACGAAGCGGTGATCTACTTCAACGACATCACGGATTCCGATCGCGAGATTGCCGCGAAATACGGCTTCCGCGCGGCGGGCTCGGGCGCAAACCTCGGCATCCTTGGCGGAACGCTTGGACTCGCGCGGGAATTGAAGGGCGATTACGTGCTTCTCGTGCAGAACGACAATCCCGTGAACGTGCCCGCCGAAGTTCTGAAAGAGCGCCTTGGCAACGCTGTCGCGCTTCTTGATTCGGGCGAGGCTGCAATGGTGCGCCTTCGCGACAGGTTTGACCCTTCGTTTTCAGACGAGTGTAAATATCTGAAGATGTATCCTGGTGAAGACGGAAAAGACTCCATCGCCCTGAAACTGCGCCGCATCCTGCGCCCGCTGAAAGCCCGCCGCATGGCCGGAAGGGCGCCTGCGGCATTGAAGAGGCCCGATTTGCGCCACCCCGCCATATTCACTCTCGCGCGCGGCACGTTCATTACCGATTCGCGCTTCACGAATTATTCCGACCAGCCTTTCATTGCGCCGCGTCCTTTGGTGATGGAGCTTCTCGAATACGCCGACGCCAACAAGGAAGGAACCCGCACCCTGAACGGACGCTATGTGCCGGAAATCGTTATAAACGGGCCGGATTGGCGCCGCCGCAAACTAAAGGTCGCCATATCGGAAGGCATCTTCGCCCACGCCAGATACGACGATTCCTTCCGTCCAGGCAATGCGGGCTACAACCCGGCGATTTCCGTTCATGAATGAGAGGGATTGATTCCCGCCCTGTTTAGCCGGTAGGTCATCATTCTAGGCGATACGCCGAGTTCCCTCCCGGCTGCGCTTCTGTTGCCGTTGTGCCGGTTCAGGGCGTTTTGCAGAATCCGTTTTTCCGCCTCCATGAGCTGCTCGTCTAGCGTCATCTTGGCGTTAGGCTGGAAGCGGTCCTCCTCGAATTCGGGCGTCTGCAACGCCGGTGGAAGGTTGTAGCCGTGTATGCAGTCGTCGGTCGAGGTCAGCACCGCGCGCTCTATAGAGTTTTCGAGCTCGCGGACATTTCCCGGCCACGAATACGCCTGAAGCATGTTGACCGCCGGAACCGAAAAACGCGCCACGTTTCGCCTGTACTTCGCGTTCGCCTTTTCGAGGAAGTGCTCGGCGAGGAGTATTATGTCTCCGGCTCTTTCCGCGAGAGATGGCATCGTTATGGGAAAAACCGAAAGCCTGTAGTACAGATCTTCGCGGAAGAGTTTCTTCGCTATGAGGTCTTCCAGGTTGCGGCTGGTGGCGGCGATGAATCTCACGTCGCTCCTTAGCGTCTCGTTCGATCCGATGCGCGAGAAGGTCCTCTCCTGCAGAAACCTGAGGAGCTTCACCTGCGTCGCGACCGTAAGGTCGCCTATCTCGTCGAGGAAAAGAGTACCGCCGTCGGCCGCCTCGGCGCGCCCTATTCTGCGTTCCCTCGCATCCGTGAATGCGCCTTTCTCGTGTCCGAACAGTTCCGATTCCACAAGCGCCTCCGGAAGCGCCGCGCAGTTGAGTATGACGAACGGCTTGTCTTTGCGCGCAGAAAGCGACTGTATCGCCTTTGCGGCCAGCTCCTTGCCCGTTCCGCTTTCTCCGCGTATGAGCACCGTTGCATCGCTTGGCGCTACCTGTCTTATCTGTTCGTACACGCGCCGCATTCCCGTGCA
>JAGCPM010000184.1 GCA_017965685.1 Kiritimatiellia bacterium
ACACCATCGCGAAAATCGCGACCGTCTCGACGATGCCGAGAGCGGCGAGGTAGTTCGTGAAGCCCTGGTTGGGTTCGGCCGGCGCATCGCAAGCGGCGGCTCCGGCACGGCCCTGGAAGAGCGCGGAAAGGCCGATGGCGAGTCCGGCGAAGATTCCGGCCACGAGGCAGGGAATGCCCGCGCCGGCGACGCCCGTCTTGCCGAGCATGATGAACATGAGAATCATTCCGTAGAGGGTCTGCGTTATGGGCGCGCCGACGAACGAGAGAAGCAGGAACGGCGCGGGCTTGCCGGCCGCGTAGCACTTCTTCCACGCGCCGACGGCCGCGGCCGCCGCGAATCCCGTGCCGAACGCGCTGCCCGCGCCCGCCAGTCCAAGGCAGGCCACCGCGCCCGCCACTATCATTGCTGCTTCGCTCATTTGTTTTTCTCCTTGTGTTAGAGGTTTTGGTTTAGAGTTGAAAGTTTAGAGTTTAGAGTTTAGAGTTTTGCCGTCTTGCGGAAAGGTGAGAATGCGTAGCCAGCCCACGAAACGCCCTTGTGGTTCGAGAACTCGAGAGTGTTCAGACGAACCGCGTGCACGAGTATGGACAAGGCCGCCATCGCAAGGTTGAGTCCATGTCCCACGACAAGTATCGCCACCATAGCGACGCACATCAAAGCGTTCATCCACCATGCGTTAGCCGGCGAAACGAGGCCGGTCGCCATCGAGTTGAAGTTCTCCGCGACCTTGACTGAAGCAAGCCCGACCGCAAAAAGGCGGACGTAGGATATTATGTCGCCAAGTGCGCTCATTATGTTCAGCAGAAGCATTCCAAGCTCGGCACCTCTCGTCTTCAGCTCGGAAGGCTTAAGCGTGAAACCGAACACCGCGACAAGCGAAACGCCAAAGACCGTGAACGCCCATTTCGGGATGCCGGCGAAGATGCCGACTATCGAGTTTGTGACGAAATACATGAAGAGAAGTATTCCCGCCCAGCCGAACTCGGCGACGCACGTCGAGTCGGGAGCCTTGCAGATGCCGTTCCAGATTCGCGCGAGCATCAGGTGCGAAACGCCGATCGTGAAGCAGAGAAGCATCATGTTGTGGTAGCTGGGGTCGGCGAGCCACTCGACCGTCGGCCAGTTTCTGCAGCACGGTAGGCCCGCGCCAAACCACGTATTGGAAAGTATTCCCCAAAGAACCGTCGCCGACGAAAACACCGTCAGCAGCACGAGCCAACTTTTCGCGACGGAGTTCGCAGAGCCGGACTTTAGATACTTCCTCCAGCCCCAAAGCGTCGCCGCAAGGAATATCGCGCCGTAAGCACCGTCGCCCACCAGCATTGCGAAGAAGATCGAGAAGTAGCACATGAAAGGCACCGACACGTCCGCCTCGGTATATGCGGGCGCGATTCCGAGGCCCGTGAAAAGCACCTTCATCGGACGGAACATCTTCGGCGGCTCGATTAGGGAAGGAGGTGTTTCGCCTTCCACAGGATCCCTCAACAGCGTTCCCCAAGCATTCTCACGAGCCGCTTCCGCAAGCGCGGCGGTCTTGGTGACGGGAATCCATCCTGAGATTCCAGCCAATGGGCCGGATTCCTTAAGGAGTTCCTTCGCCGCCGCAAACGCAATTCTATCCGAAAGGCCGGGATAGCGTGCCATAATCGCCTTCTCGTCGCAACCGGCGAGTTTGAAGTCGATGGAAATAACCTTGCGGCGGACCTCGTCGAGCTCGGCCTGCATCACTGAAAGCCTGCGCGTCGGAAGGACTTCCGGCAGTTCGGCGACCGATTTGAGGTCGATACCCTTTTCGATAAGCTTGCGCGCCAAAGCCGGGTCGAAATCGCCGTACGGAGCGTACTTCTTTATCTCGCGCTCGATTTTCTCGCCAAGATTGAGCGCGGCCTCGCGGTCGGATACGAGCTTGAGGATGTCGGCCACATCGCCCTTGACGGCGCCGATATCGGCAGAGCCCTGAGTTTCTTTCTTGGCCTTCAGTATCGCGCGCACCGCAGTCTCGGCGTCTAGAGCATCACCCTTGGCCTTTGCGACTTCCGCGCCCTGGGCGGACGAAAGATCGAGATGCACCGCGCCGAGGCGCCTCAGGCTTTCAAGGGTCGATTCCCTGTCGGCGGCCATGCAGACGAGGTCGAGATGTTTCATCTTCACTATCATGCCGCAACCTCCCCGTCTCCGCCGGCATTGCGCGACTTCGCTATCTTGCCGCGCGTCACGGCTGAAGTCTGCTCGTCGCCTATCGCGATCTTGATGACGCGAATCGCCTCCTTGCACTCCGGTATCTTGACCTTCTCGAAAAGGTTCACCCTCTGGCTCGTCTGCTGGAGCTCCTCGGCGATCAAACGGCGCTGCTCCTCGTATACGCGCCTTTCGCTCTGCAGGGAGAGTATCTTGCGCGCGGCCTCGGCGGCGTCGTCCACCCATGGCGGCGTGGCCCAGAGATCGACATCCTTCGTCTCGGTATCGATCGATTCGAAAGTAGGAATCGTGACGCCGGCGATGTTGGCCGTACCCGTGCGGACGCTACGCACCTTCACGAGGCCATCGACGGCATTCTCGTCGGTGGCGACAAGTCCAACCCACTCACCAAGCTCCGCGCGGACCGCACGCTCCTTCGCCGCAGTCGCATCCGCCTTGGCCGAGATAAGTGCAATTTCGCTCTGCAGCTGCTGTTTCTTGAGCTGGAGCATAGGCAGGAAACGCTGGAAACGCTTCAGTGCGTCCGTCTGGGCCTTGAGCTCCGTCTTGGTGAGTTTTATCTTTGCCATTTGTGAAGAATATTATATCATAAACTTCTTTTCGTTTGCAAGGGCAAAATCACCCGCGGCGGACTATTTCGCGCCGCCAAGCCGCTCGCCGGCGTAACGGCCCCTCCTTATCGGTCCCCACCACCATTCGTTGGCGAGATACCATTCAACCGTCTTCCTTATGCCGGAGTCGAAGTTTTCGCGCGGCTTCCACCCGAGTTCTCCCATGAGCTTGGACGGATCGATGGCATACCTGAGGTCGTGCCCGGGCCTGTCGGTGACGTACTCTATGAGCGAGGCGTATTTCGAGCCGTCCGCGCGCGGTCTTGCTTCGTCGAGTATCGCGCATACAGTCTCGACGACCTGCAGGTTCGTGCGCTCGTTGTGGCCGCCCACGTTGTACGTCTCGGCGATGCGGCCCTTTTCGTTCACCAGCAGCAGCGCCCTAGCGTGGTCTTCCACGTAAAGCCAGTCCCTCACGTTCGCGCCCTTGCCATACACGGGCAGCTTCCTGCCGTCGAGCGCGTTGAGGATTATGAGCGGAATGAGCTTCTCCGGAAAGTGGTACGGCCCGTAGTTGTTCGAGCAGTTCGTGACAACTACCGGCAAGCCGTACGTGTCGTGCCACGCCTTGACCAGCATGTCGCTCGAAGCCTTAGATGCCGAATATGGCGAATGCGGCAAATAGGGTGTAGTTTCCGTGAAGTAGCCCGTCTCGCCGAGGGTGCCGTACACTTCGTCGGTGGAAATATGCTGGAAAAGGAATCCGGGATTCGACTTCCAGTACTTGAGCGCCGCCTGAAGGAGCGTGGCGGTGCCGGTTATGTTCGTTCTGATGAACTCGCCGGGACCGTCTATCGACCTGTCCACATGCGATTCGGCCGCGAGATGGAATATCGTATCGGGCTTGAACTGCGCAAAGGCCCTGTCCATCGCATCCTGGTCGCAGATGTCGGCCTTGAGAAACCTGAGGCGCGGATTCGAGCTTTCAAGCGTAGCCGCGTCGAGTCCGGCTTCCTTGAGCGATTCAGGCACTCCCGCGTAAGTGAGCTTGTCCACGACAAGGACTTCCGCCGCGGTCTCGCGCACGAGAAGGCGGACGAGGGCGGAGCCGATGAATCCGGCCCCGCCCGTGACGATGCAGCGCTTCGAGTATGCCATTTCCGCGCCCTTTGCGCTACTTGGTGGAGACGCGGTCGTTGTATTCGCCGCTCTCGGTGTTGATGCGGATCACATCGCCTTCGTTGATGAAAAGCGGAACAGCGCAAACATAGCCGCCTTCGACCGTCGCCGGTTTGGTGACCTTGCCGGAGGCCGTGTTGCCCTTCACGCCAGGCTCGACCTTCACAACCTTGCGCTCGACGAGCTGCGGAAGCTCCACGCCGATCACCTTGTCGTTGAAGAAGAGTGCCTTGACTTCCATCTCGTCCATGAGGAAGTACTTCTTGTCGCCCATCACGTCGTAGCTTACGCGAATCTCCTCGAAGTTGTCGTCCGTGAAGACGTAGGCCGTGCCGTCGTCGTAGGAATACGTGACGGACATCTG
>JAGCPM010000185.1 GCA_017965685.1 Kiritimatiellia bacterium
CCCCGCACGTCAGCACGCTTCGCACTGATTTCAAAGGGGAAGCCGCCGGTGTGGTTGAGCACCATCCGGACCGTAAGTACGTTCTTCGCCTTGTGCAGTGTCTTGACGCCGTCTTTTTCCTCGTCCAGCACCCAAAGCTCGGCAAACTCGGGCAGATACTTCGATACGGGGTCATCCAGCGAGATCTTGCCTTCCTCGACGAGGATCGCTATGGTTACGCCGCAGAAGCCTTTCGTCTGCGAGCACTGCATATAGTGCGAATCGAGGGTAATGGGGCGCTTCTTGCCGACATCCGCCCAGCCCACGCAGGCGACCTCCTCCGCGCCGGGTTTGGAGAATATGCTGATTGCACCGGGCAGCGCGCCGGATTCGACAAACGGCTGGAGGGCTTCTTCCGCAAACTTCGTCTCGCCGAAGGCGAGGGAGGCAAATGCCGCAACGGCGGCAAGGATCATCGTTTTCTTCATTGCGCTGCTTCCTTGGATGGTGGGCGGTGAGGGATTCGGACCCCCGACCTAATGCGTGTAAAGCACTCGCTCTAACCAGCTGAGCTAACCGCCCGGTACGAATACGGCGGAAAGTATATCAAAAAATCCGCCGTCCGTGTTGAACTAATCGAGATTTCTTTTTATGACGCGCTTCGCCTTGCCCTCGCTACGCGGCAGGGCACCGACGGGAAAGACGTCGCCTTTCGGAAGGAATCCCAGCCTTTCGCGGAGGTGCTTCGCAACGGTATGGCCAGTCACGCCGCCCTCTGCCTCGACGTTCACGGTCACCTCGGTTATGCCGCCCTTGGTCTCGAGGATGATCTGGAATTCGTCCTTGACGCCCGGAATCTCCATGAGAGCCTGCTCGACCTGGCGGGGATAGAAGTTCACGCCCTTGACGATGAGCATGTCATCCGTGCGCCCGGTGATGCGGTCGATGCGGAGCGAGGTGCGTCCGCAATTGCACTTTTCGCGGCTCAGGATGCGGCAGACGTCATGGGTGCGGTAGCGGATTATCGGCATCGCCTCGCGCGTGAGGGAAGTGAAGACGAGTTCTCCGAATTCGCCATCGGGCAGCACTTCGCCGGTCGCCGGGTTTATTACTTCGGTGATGTACTGATCCTCGAACACCTGTATGCCGCAGTGGCATTTGCAGTCCTGCCCGGTGGTGCCGATGCCGCCGGTTTCCGTCATGCCGTAGATGTCGAAGCACTCGATATGCAGGCGATTCTCGATGCGGCGGCGCATTTCGTCGGAAAAGGTCTCCGAGCCGAATATGCCGACCTTGAGCGAAGGGATGTCGCCCGGGCCGCCGGGCTCCGCATCAAGCTTCTCGATGATGCGCGGCACATAGCTGACTACGGAGCAGAAGCCCTTAACGCCGAAGTCTCTCATCAGTCTTATCTGACGCTCGGTATTGCCGCTCGAGGCGGGCACGCAGAAGAGATCCGCCTTGCGGCAGCCGTGGTAGCAGCCGAAGCCGCCGTTGAACAAGCCGAAGGTCGGCATTATCTGGAAGGCGTCCCCTTTCGAGAGCCCCGCCATGGCGAAGCAGCGCGCCATGCACTCCGCCCACTGGTTAAGGTCATTCTTCGTGTAAGCCATGACCACGGGCGTTCCGGTCGAGCCGGAGGACATGTGGAACTCGAGAAGCTCCTCCCTCGGCACGCAACTCATCGCGAGCGGATACGCCTCGCGGAAGTCATCCTTCGTCAAGAACGGCAGGCGCCTAAGGTCGTCGAGGGACTTGACATCCTCCGGCGAACCTATTCCGGCCTTCTCAAGGCGAGTGCGGTAGAACGGATTGCCCCACACGCGGCGCAGGGTTGTCTTAAGACCGTCGAGCTGTGCCTTGGCAAGCTCGTCGCGGGACATCGTTTCGGCGGTTGGATTGAACATGGCGGACGTTTTTCGTTTCAGGAGGCGGGGGAAATTGCGGAGCGGCCGAAGAAGAAGGCCTTCATGTTGACGTCGAGAAGCTTGGCCTTGGGGCCGGAAAGCATCTCCTTCATGGCGGCATTCCACGCTTCTTCGGGGAACGGGCAAAGCGCGGAAAGCGCGCCAGCGAGGACCATGTTCATGGTGCGGGGATTGCCCACGATTCCGGTCGCGATATCCATCGCCTTCACGAGGCAGATGTTCTTGAAGGACTTCATCAGCATCCCATTAAGGTTCGCGACATCAGGCTGCTGTCCGGAACTGACGGTGACGGGCACGAGATACATGTCGTTCACGACAGCCTTGCCGTTGCCGGCGAGCAGATGCGCCGCCCTGACGGCCTCGAGCTTGTCGAACGCCACGAGTATATCCGTCTTGCCTTCCTGTATTATGGGAGAGGCGACGGAATCGCCGAAGCGGACCTGGGAGGAAACGCTTCCGCCGCGCTGCGCCATTCCGTGAATCTCGCTCTTCTTGACGTCCAGTCCGGCGATCGCGGCCGTTTTCGCGAGGATGTCGGCCGTCAGTATGATTCCCTGCCCGCCCACGCCGACGAGCGACACGTTTACGGTATCCATCTTCAGGCGACCCTTTCCACGGTTATCTCCGGGTCGATATCCTGCAGCGCGGTCTCGATGCCCTGCTTGAGAGTCATCATCGCGAACGGGCAGCTGCCGCAGTGGCCGACAAGCCTCAGGTACACGACTTTGCCGTCGATATTGACGAGTTCGAGGTCGCCGCCATCGGCCTGAAGCCCGGAGCGGAGTTCCTCCAGCTTGGCCTTTATCTGTTCTTCCATTGTTTCAGTCCTTTCGTTTTATCCTTGAAAATCTTCCCTTAGACATCGAGGCTCCCGCGAGGAGCGCCACGATGCCTGCGGCGAGAAATCCCTGATAGCGTTCGCCGAGGCGCTCGGATTCCTCGTTCTGCTCCTTGGCGGCGACCTGCCTCAGAAAGCGCCTGTATATTGCGCCGAGCGTAGTTTCCGCCGTGCCCGCGGTCGCGAGCGGCACGTACCTTCCGCCGGAGGTCTTCGCGATCGCGGAAAGCGAATAATCCTCGAGCTTCACGCGCACGTCGCTTCCGCCGTGCTTCTGCGCTCCCTGTCCGTTCTCGGCGGGGATAGTGGTGGCCGAGCGCGACTCGCCTATACCGACTGTGAAGACGGGTATTCCGCGTTTCTTTGCGAGCTCCGCAGCCGCTATGGCCTCGCCGCGCAGGTCGCCGCCGTCCGAGACGAGTATTATGGCGTTGTGGTCGTCCGCCGCGGGATCGAGCACGTTCAGCGCCTCGCGAATGGCCGAGCCCAAGTCCGTCTCGCCGCGAGGCGCGCTATCCGGCGTTATCGATTCCAGCGTTGAGCGCAGGAA
>JAGCPM010000186.1 GCA_017965685.1 Kiritimatiellia bacterium
AGGGTTGGGGCGAGGACTTCGCCGCGGCCAGCGAGGAGGCGAAGAAGGACGGCAAGCTTCTGCTGTTGGCGTTTTCCGGCTCCGACTGGTGCGGATGGTGCGTCAAGATGGAGAAGGAGATATACTCCGACAAGAAGTTCATAAACAAGGCGAAGCAGAAGTTCGTCCTCGTGATGATCGACAGCCCGCGGAACAAGGAGATACTCTCGAAGCTTGCGCAGAATCAGAATCCCGAGCTCCTCCAGAAATACCGCGTAAACGGCTTTCCCTGCACGGTCATCGCGCGCGCCGACGGCTCGGAGGTAAAGCGCATCGGCGGCTACCAGAAGGGAGGACCCGAGGCGTTCCTCGAGCAGCTGGATGCCATCGCGAAGGATGCCGGCGTCGGCAAGGCGTCGGCGGGTGGCGAGAGGAAAGAGTCGGACAAGGACGACCGCTTTTTCGCCGAGGCGGCAGAGCGCGCCAAGGTCATCGCGCGCGAAAACCAGCTGAGGAAGGCGAACGCTGCGAGCGACTTCGAGATCGAATCGTTCGCAGGAATAATGTTTGGCACGAGCAAGGCGGACGGCGCGCCAACGCTGAACCAGCCGTACCACGGCCTATCGGTCTTGAAAAAGACGGCATACTCCGGCGGAAAGCTTTCCAGTGTCACGCTGGCCGCGCCGGTCGCGGAGATAAAGGCCCTCTCCGCCGACGAACTGCGCGCAAAGACGTGCGAGCTGGTGCAGGCGATAGAGGACGACCTCGGCATCAAGCTTGCCGTAACTCCTGCCAAGATGGACTTCACAGGGAAGAAGACTGCCATAATCGTGGCATCAAGCAAATCTTCCGGAACTCTTTCCGTCACGGTGCAGAAAAAGAAGTAGCGGCGATTGCAGCGACATGGCGGCGCGGTTGACCTGAGAGGATGGAATTTGATATACTACCAGCATGATGAATTCAGGGAGAATCGCCGTGAGCATAGCGGCGTTGATGATGGCAACGGCCGCCCAAGGCAGGGTTGTGCCTTTATCGGATCATCCAGCGGCGCTTAGCGCCGCGCGGATAGCCGCAGAAAACATAGGAGATGGCGCCGAGGTCGAAATGCGCGTGGAATCTTCCGCAGGCGGTTTCAGACATGACGGATATGTAGCGGAGAACAAGAACGGAAAGATCACCGTAACCGCCAACAGGCCTCGCTCGCTCCTTTATGCGGCCGGAGAGACTTGCCGCTGGGCCGGCCTAAAGCCGGGCGGAAGGCTCGTGCGCGAAGCCGCGTTCAAGTCCCGCCTTCTCAACTATACCGGCCAGAAGCATTCCGTCGCAGAATGGGTGGCCGCGACCGGCGCGAACATGGTGCATCTCAGGCGCAATGCGCACGGCGCGAAGGTGCGGGAATGCCGCGATGCGGACGTGGAATGCTGGGCGTTCCTCTACGGGTGCGACCCGGCGAAGTGGGACGAGCGCAGATTCGAGGAATACATGGCGGAGCATCCAGAGGCGAAGGGAACCGATCCCGGAAGAAGCTGGGAGAAGGGCGTCATGTGTCCAAGCGAAAAGGCGACGCGCGAGTTCTTCGCACAGACTATAGCCGATCTTGCGCAATCGGACGATTTCGACGGGGTTGTCGTGACGTTCTGGGACGACTATGGAGTAAACTGCCACTGCAAGAAATGCCGCAGGAGCGGACTCGCGGATTCCTACGACAGGCGTAGCGCGGCGATGGTAAAGTGGTTCGAGTCCGCGCTCAAGCCGCTCGGCAAGAAACTTATCGTCCGCACATGGTCCAGCGGCGCGCCGCATTTCCTGGGCGGCGAATGGGTCCATGCGCCGGGCTACGCGAGCCGCGAAGACGCGCTCGCGACATGGGACGGAACGATGAAGAAGTCAGACCCTTCAACCGTATTCATGACGAAAGTCTACAATTGCGACTGCCAGCCTAATCCGCCTTTCTCGAACCTCCTAGGCCGCGCGAAAGAGTGCGGCAGGCGGGAGTTCGCGGAGTGGCAGATCACGGGCCAGACGCTGGGCCTCAACTATCTGCCGTACTCGGTCGTGGACCATACGGCCTGGACGATGAAGAAGGCGCGAGAGCTTGTGGGGCCGGAAGGCGGGGTATGCATCTATGCGGGCGGATACAAGAGAAGCGACTACGAGATGATGGAGGATAGGGTCAACTCCGTCAACCTCTGGGATTGGCGGCAGCTTGCGTGGGATCCTGACGACGACGTGGAGAGGATTTGGCGCGAGTGGGCCGAGCCGAGATACGGCGAGGACGCCGATGCGGCGATAAAGGCCATGAAGGCCTGCGAGAAGGCGACTGCGGCGGGCTTTTCTCCGCTAGGGCTTGGCGCTCCGACCGAATCGAGGTGGGCTAGGAACGTCGAGCGGCGAGAGGACCTTTTCAGATACACCAACAGGCACTACCTCGACGAAGGCAAGGCTGCGCTCGCGCCGACAGAGGAGAACATAGCGCGCATCATAAAAGAAAAGGACGACGCGATAAAATCTATCGACATTGAGGTGAAGGATGAGGAGCTCGCCGCGAAACTCAGACTCCTGAAGAACCATCTCGAAATCGCGAAATGCGTAGACGGGGCGATGTGGAAGTACAGGAGAATACGATACCTGAAGGACATGGGACGCGGAGACGCAAGGCTCATGCAGGGAATAATCGACGATTTTGACACGCTAAGGCGGACCGGATACGAGCTGAGCGAAGTGCTGAACTCTCCGGTCGATCTGATGCGCGACATACATGACAGGGCGCTTGAGGCTACGGAGAGGGTGCTAGGGCCGGAATGGAGGATGATATGAAGAAGGCGATATTGGCGGCCGTGCTTGCCGCGGCGGGCGCGGCAGCATGCGCCGCGCATACGTTCGAGATCGGCGAGAGCGATTTTCTGCTGGACGGCAAGCCGTTCACGATACGCTGCGGCGAAATACACTACGCGCGCATACCTTGCGAATACTGGCGGCACAGGCTCAAGATGCTCCGCGCCATGGGCTGCAACGCAGTGGGGTGCTACATGTTCTGGAACTACCACGAGCGCGAGCCGGGCTGCTACAACTGGAAGGAGAACGCCGATGCCGTCGCGTTCTGCCGCATGGCGCAGGAGGAGGGACTTTGGGTGGTACTGCGTCCCGGCCCTTACGCGTGCGCGGAATGGGAGGGCGGCGGAGCGCCATGGTGGCTCTTGAAGGACGACTCGATTTCAATGCGGTCTTCCGATCCGAAGTGGCTGGAGCCGGCGAAGAGGTGGATTGCAGAGGTCGGCAGGGTTCTTGGACCGATGCAGGTCACGAAAGGCGGACCGATACTGATGGTGCAGGTGGAAAACGAGTACGGACTTCACGGCAACGACGTGGAATACATCAAGGCGCTCAGGCAGGCGACGCTCGACGCGGGTTTCGAGGTTCCGCTCTACGCGTGCAATCCGCCCAGAGTGATACAGAACGGATTCGTGCCGGAGCTCTTTCAGGCGGCGAACTTCGGCGCGGAGCCGGAGCAGCGTTTCGCGATAATCCGCGAGTGG
>JAGCPM010000187.1 GCA_017965685.1 Kiritimatiellia bacterium
CTCGACGAGAAACATCCCGAAAGCCGATATTCCTTTGGCCGAAATACTGATAGGCGACCTTGACGGCAACGGATTCTTCTCCGGCTCCATACCCGACATCATGATGGTGAGCGGCGAGAGCGAGGCAAAGATACGCGAAGTATTGAAAAAGATCGGCGAGCTCGATCCGCCGGGCTGCGGAGCGACGACCGCCGAGGAGTGCCTTCTCGCGCAGCTCGACAAGCTGGACGGCTCGCCATACAGGGACGAGGTGCGTGAGATTCTGGAGGGCGGATGGCTGGCCTCGCTCGCGAAGGGCGACAGGCAAAGCGTCCTCGATGCGCTGATGGTTCCCGACGACCGCTTGGACGATGTTCTCGGCGCGCTTCGCACTCTCGAGCCGCGCCCGGGAAGGGCGTTCGCGAAACACGGCAAGCGCATAGAATACGTCAAGCCGGAGGTCCACGCCGTCAAATCCGGCGGCAGATGGCTCGCGAAGGTCGACGACCGCTCGCTCCCCGAGATACGCATATCGAAGCATTACCTGAAGATGCTGACCGATCCGAAGTCCGACGCCGCCACAAAGGATTTCATCCGCGCGAAGATTGCGGCGGCGAAAGAGCTCTCGGACGCCGTCGAGCGCAGGCAGGAGACCGTCGAGAAGATCGCGCAGGCGATATTCGACGCGCAACCGGGATTCTTCGAGAACGGACTCAAGGGACTTAGGCCTCTCACGATGCTTGAAATCGCCGAAAAGACAGGCGTCCACCACACCACAGTCTCCCGCACGGTGAACGGCAAGTACGCCTCCACGCCGAAGGGGACGGTTGAGCTTAGGCGGTTTTTCGCGACAGCCGTGGCGACCGCCGAAGGCGAATCTGTTGCGCGGGATGAAGTCCTCGACCGCATAAAAGCCCTTGTCGAGGCGGAAGACAGACATTCGCCGCTTTCGGACGATGCTCTGTCCGCGATGCTTGTGAAGGAGGGCTACAAGATCGCCCGCCGCACGGTCGCGAAATACAGGGACAAGCTCAAATTCCGAGCTGTCGCACACGAGCGATTCCATGATGTAGTCCTTGCGCTCTGGCGTGTTGGACCCCATGTAGAACTTTATCGTTTTCTCGACATCGGTGTCGTCCGCGCACGTTACCGGCGTAAGGCGCATGTCCTTGCCGATGAAATCCTTGAACTCCTTCGCGTTGAGTTCGCCGAGTCCCTTGAAGCGCGTAGTCTCGCAGCCCTTGCCGAGTTTCGCTTGCGCCTTGTCGCGCTCCGCCTCGGAGAAGCAGTAGAACTGCTCCTTCTTGTTGCGCACCCTGAAAAGCGGCGTCTCGAGTATGAACACACGGCCGTCTGTTATGAGCTGGCGGTAGAAGCGCATGAAGAACGTGGTCAGGAGCATCCTTATGTGCAGCCCGTCGACATCGGCATCCGTCGCGAATATTATTTTCGAGTACCTCAGGTTGTCGAGCTTCTCTTCTACGTCGAGTGTCTTGATGAGGTTGAAGAACTCCTCGTTCTGGTAGAGGGTGTCCTTGTTCTTGTCGAACGTGTTGAGCGGTTTGCCCCTCAGGAAGAACACGGCCTGGTTCATTGCGTCGCGGGCGAGGCCCAGCGTTCCGCCCGCCGACTGGCCTTCGGTGAGGAATATCATCGTGTCGTCGCCTTCCGGGCGCCCGGTCTTCTTGTCGGTCTTGTCGAGCTTGAGGTGGTTCTTGCAGTCCTTGAGCTGCGGAACGCGCACCGAGACGGCCTGGCTTCTTTCGCGCGCCTGCTTTTTTATCGTGTTGAGCTGCGAGCGGATTTTGCCGGTTTCCTCGATCTTTCCGATAAGCTTTTCCGTCTCGGCCGGCGAGCGGTGCAGCGCGGCCTCGATCTCCTTGCGCATCTGCGCCGCGAGTTCGCTCCTCACGTCGTTCATCACGAGTTTGATCTTCGTCTGCCCCTCGAAGACCGGGTTGATTATCCTCACGGAAACGGCTCCGATAAGGCCGTCTCTGATGTCGTCGCCGTCGAACTTCTTCTTCGGGTCGTAGTCGTTCAGCGCCTTTGTGAGCGCCTCCTTGAACGCGGTAAGATGCGTCCCGCCATCAGTCGTGTACTGCCCGTTGACGAACGAATGGTATTCCTCGCCGAAGCGGTTGGTGTGCGTGAATATTATTTCGAGGTTTTTCGCCTTTATGTGGAAGGGCGTGTAGAGCTTCTCGAACTGCGCCTCGTCGCTGATGAGATCGGCGAGACCTCCGTCGGAGCGTATCGCCTGCCCGTTGAGGTTTATGGTGAGCCCCGCGTTCACGTAGCAGTACATCTTCATGCGCCTCAGTACGTGGTCCTCTCGCACCTTGAAGTGCTTGAGGACTTTCGCGTCCGGTTTGTACCTTATGTACGTGCCGTTCTGCTCGCGCGTCTTGCAGGTTCCCCGCTTTTTCGACTGTATGCGGCCCTCCTTGAAGAACGCCTCGGAATACTCGCCGTCCCTGAATGCCCTGACTTCGAAGAATTCGCTGAGCGCGTTCACGGCCTTCGTGCCCACGCCGTTCATGCCGGCGGAGAACTGGTAGTTTTCTGTGTCGTACTTCGCGCCGGTGTTCATCTGGCTCACGCAGTCGACGACCTTCTCGAGCGGTATGCCCCGCCCGTAGTCCCTTACCGAAACCTCGCCCGAATCGTAGTTGACGGTCACGTCTATCTTCTTGCCGTACCCCTGCACGAACTCGTCGATCGCATTGTCGATCACTTCCTTCATCAGAATGTAGATGCAGTCGTGGTACATCGCGCCCGTGCCAGGCTCGCCGACGTACATCCCGGGACGCATCCTTATGTGCGCCACGGGATCGAGGGTCTTTATGCTGTCCGCTCCGTAGTTTTCCTTAGCCATGTCTTCGTCTTGCAGTCGTTTGGAATTTTGGGCGCATAGTATATCAAATCCCTCCGCCGCAGTCAACGTACCTCTCGGGCACTGGCGCGCCCTGTGTGGAGATGGTTAACCACGAAATACACTAAATACACGAAAGAGGAGAACTTGAAACGCAAGGCCGGCATGGGTGCCAGGAAGGTCTCTTTAGCGGACGGAAAACCCATTAAATAGTTTTGCTCAAGGCTATTTAATAGGTAGCTCTAAACCTATTTAATAGGTTTGGGTAAAGTCATTGAATAGGTTGGTGCAAAGCCATTTAATAGGTTGGTGCTTCCCTATTTAATAGGTTGAAGGGAACCTATTCAATAGGTTTAGCGTTGGCAAGCCGGAGGTCTGTAGCAGACCGTCGGAGCGGTCTGCGGCGAGACGCCTACAGTCTTAGGTGCGGGTAAGCGTCCTGCCCAGGCCCGCTCCGACGGGCCTCGCCTAGGCTTGGCGATGGTGACCATCCCGTTTGTCGAGAAACGCGCGCTTGCGAGATTGACCCGATTTAAACGGGGAGTGTCCCCTTTTTAGGCCGGCTTAAGCGTGCCGTTATGGTACATTGCCTCAGAGAAACAGGCTGCTGCGTAGCAAAAAAGGTTTTGGTGCGCAACAGAACAACTTTTGGTGCGCACCAAAATGTCCTGCGGTGCGCACCAGCGCAGAAAGTTGCTTACTCCAGAGCTCCGAGTTCTGGAGTAACCTTCTCAGAGTTTCAAGCACTGGAACTTTGAGTTCTGGGATGACCTTTCGTGTATTTCGTTGTTTCCCCAACATCCCTTCGCCGCCAACTGCGAAATTCGCGCTATTTTGCGGCGGCTGGGGAGAATGCTTGTGCCTTCGGCAGTATATCAAACCCCTCATGTATCCGTCAAGTTCGCCCCAGCCCGCGCTGGGGTGTGTTTGACCTGCAGGGCGCGGATTTGATATACTTTGCGCCAACCGGGAGAAATACGATGGAAAACGTTGCCGCACAGATTCTGGAGTTTATGATGCTTTTCGCGTTCGGCTTTTCATGGCCGTTCGCCATAGCGCGCACCCTAAAGGCCAAGAGGGTGGACGGCAAAAGCCCCGCCTTCATGGCCATAGTGCTATTCGGCTACCTGTGCGGAATCCTCGCGCACGTCGTGGAAGGCACGAAACTCTGGCTCGTGGCCGTCTACCTCGCGGACATGGCGCTGGTTTCGACGGACCTCGTGCTGTACTTCCGCTATGCGCGCCTCAATCGTCGTCCGTCTGAGCGGACTTGATCGCCTTCTTGAGAATCTTCAGGAGCGTTTCCCTCTCCTTCGTTGACATCGCGGCGATGCGGTCGGTCCACTCCTTCTTGAACGCCTTCAGGTCGGCTTCGTCTTCCTTGCTGACGGCGAAATGGGCCTTGAGGATTTTCCGCGCCTCGTCGAGGTACTGCCTTACCTCCGGATTGAGTTCGTCCATGAGAAGGGCGTTTTCCCCTGCTAGGGCGTTGAATCTCGGCGAGACGAGATACGCCGTGAAGGGCTCGCCGCCCGAACGCACGTTGCTGGGGGTTTCGTGCAGCTCAAAGCCGTCCTTGCCCGCGAAAATGATTCTGCCCGCTCCGGCGAACTTGCACTTCCACTCGATGACCTCCAGCTTCGCCTGCGCGCCGCTTTCGATGTGCAGTGTGTAGTTCGAGACCGCCTTCTGCACTATGATCGGCGTGACCGGTATGCCGTTGAAGTATATCCGCGCGTCCGAATAGCTTTTCAGGTACAGCGCGAACTTGGCGGCGAGCGCCTGCACCGTCTCGCGCGTGTCGAGAAGGGTGTCGCAGTTCGAGTGGGCGTTTTGGATGTACACTTCCGTTCCCGTTCCCGGTCCCGGCGTGCGGATGTTCTCCAGCCCGAACACTCCCGGCCGATCGGCATCGCCGCTGATGATGTAGCTTTTGAGCGAGCCGTCGTTGACCTTGATCGTCGTGCGCCACTCGACCCTCGAGCCGAGAGCGAACGCCTTGAACCGCCCACGGCCGTTGCGGCCGTGCAGCCGCCTGTGCAGCTCCGCGCTCGACTGCGCCGCCTGGCGCTTCCAGCTGCCGCCCAGCGACCCGAAGGTCGAGTCGCACTCCGCCACGTTTATTCCCGTGCCGTCGTCCGAGACCCTGACCGCATCAACCGCTCCAAGAGTGTTGGTTATGAGGTCGATCTTGACCTCTTTCGCATCCGCGTCGAGCGCGTTCCAGACGAGTTCCTCTATTGCGGCCGTTGGAGTCGCCTTGAACAGCGACGCTATGTGGTCCGCCTGCGCCCTTACGTATATTTCCTTCATATCTCGATGTCCTTCGCACCAGCCTCGTTCTCGACGATCTTCACGGCCTGGGCGCCGGACGACGTCACCTTCTCGATCTTGAGCCTTATGGATTCAAGCTCCTTCTGGCACTCCGTCGCGAGCTTGCGGCCTTTCTCGAAAGAGGCTATCATTTCGTCCAGCGACAGTTCGCCGGATTCCATGCGCCTTACGGTATCTTCGAGCGACTTGAAGTTGTCTTCGAATTTCATGGCGCGTAGTGTATCATATTTGCCTGCCCGCTGTCCACCACTCTCCGCCATTTTTCGCTTCCACCTGCCCGTGCGCATTGACCGCGGGAACCGGTATTTGGTATAATATGCGCATTGGAGGAGAGCAGATGAAGATCGCAACAATGGCCATTGCCGCCATGTCCGCTTTCGCGGCGATGGCGCAAATCGTGGAGAGGCCGCGTCCAGAGGGGTGGGAACGCCTCGTGACGGGCGGCAGGTTCATGGACCGATTCGAAAAGCCGCAGGTCATCGGCAACGGCTGGACGGACAAATGCTGGGGTGGCGACAACGTCAGACCCCGCGATGTCAGGAACGGCATCGAGGATTCCGAATACTCCTACTGGGGCGGCAACATCACGAATGTCGGGAGTGAATACCATCTCTTCGTGGCGAGGTGGAAGGAAAGCGAGCCGAGAGGGCACATGTTCTGGCCTCACAGCGAAGTCGCACACGCCGTCTCAAGCAGGCCGGACGGAGATTTCAAGGTGGTCGAAGTCCTCGGCAAGGGCCACAACCCTGAACTTTTCCGTTGCAAGGACGGCTCGTGGGCGGTGTACTGCATCGATGACCGCAAGCCCTACCACGCGCACTTCTATCGCTCCACGTCCATAAACGGGCCGTGGAAGTACGAACGCATGCAGCTCGACTACGACGGCAAGGATCCACTCGACGGCGAAAGCAATTTCTCCTTCTGCACAAGGCCGGATGGCAGCATCCTGGCGGTATGTCGCGGTGGCGGGATCTGGCTTTCGGAAGACGGCATCAAGCCTTTCGTGCGCAAGTCCGAAGGGAGTGTGTATCCCGATGTCGCCGGAAGGTTCGAGGATCCGGTCATCTGGCGCGACGAGGTGCAGTACCACATGATCGTCAACGACTGGCTGGGGCGTGTCGCGTGGAAACTCACTTCGCCCGACGGCTTCGTCTGGACGACGCAGCCCGGCGAGGCATACATGCCTGGAATTGCGCCGAACGACTGGTTCAAGTACGAACGCATGAAAGTTCTTCAGGATGAATCCGGGCGCGTTGTGCAGGCGAACTTCGCCGTCATCGACTGCGTGAAAAAGAACGACAAAGGCGGCGACATGCATTCGTCCAAGAACATTACGATACCCGTGAATCCCGGCCGCAGAGTGCAGACGTTCAGGAAGACGCGCAAGGGGCTCGAAGTGCGCATAGCCAAGGAGCGCGGCTTTGATCCGCTCGCGGATGTCGATGTCGAGTCGCTCATCCTCGGTCCGCAATCGCTCGTCGCGTACGGGCAGGGAGTAAAGCCTGTCGGCACCGCCGAGGCGGCTGGCGACCTCGTAGTCATATTCCCGCCAATCGAACTAGATACGCCAGTCATGCAAGTCCTCGGCAAGGAGAGATCGGGCAGGCTTTTCTTCGCCACGTTCCGCACAGATGGAACGAAGCTGGGCAGATTCAAATACGAACAGGAGTAAAGCCGTGACGCCTGTGATATTCGGGACATCCTGCCTCGGCAACCTCTACGGCGAGGTGCCTTTTGAAACGAAGATCGCCATAGCCGCCGAGTGGTTCAAGGCATTCAAGCGTCCTGTGATCGACTCCGCCGGAAAGTATGGCGCGGGTCTTTCGCTCGAATGCATCGGCAAGGCTCTGAAAGCGCTCGGCAAAAAGCCGGGCGACCTTGTGATATCGGTGAAGCTGGGCTGGCGCAGGTCGCGTCGCCTGGCGCCTGGCGAGGAAGAGACTTTCGAGCCCGGAGCGTGGAAGGGGCTCGAATACGACGCGATGCAGGATATCTCAAGCGCAGGGATATTGCGCTGCCACGAAGAGGCCAAGGCTCTTCTCGGCGGCTACCCCATTGACCTCGTTTCCGTGCACGATCCCGACGAGTATCTCGCGGCGGGCGGAAGATTGGACGACATCCTAGGCGCGTACGAATCGCTTTTCTCGCTCAAGGCGATTGGCGAGGCCGAAGGCGTGGGTATAGGCTCGAAGGACTGGCGCGTGATAAAGCGGCTGTGGGATGAAGGGGTGCTCTTCGACTGGGCGATGTTCGCCTGCCAGCCAACCTTGCTCGTCCATCCTCCGGAGCTCCTCGAATTCGTAAAGGAGCTCAAGGCGGCCGGAGTGGCGCTGATCGATTCGGCGGTCTTCAACGGCGGCTTCCTCATGGGCGAAAAATACCTCGACTACCGCCTGGCCGACCCGGTGAAGGATGCGGCGGCCTTCGCTTTTCGCGATAAATACCTCGCGCTCTGCAGGGAATACGGACTCGATCCGGCCGCGCCTGCCGTGGAGTACGCATATCGTCTCGGCTTCGGCTCGGTCGCGCTCAACACAGCCTCTCCGCGTCTGATAGCCCGGAACGCGTCGTACGCGACCGCCCACGCTCCTCTTGAATTCTGGGAAAGACTCGGCCTTCCCTGACAGCCGTCCGTTCTTCCTCTCTGCCGCCGGATTGCCTTCATCCACAGAAACGCAAGGCGAGCCCAATTTTGCACCTAGTGTCCAGTATTTGGCAAACTGCGTGCCCTAAGAATAAGAATGGGTAAGTTCCAGATTGCATCCCGTTGTGGAATATGGTATACTAGCGGTATTGGCATGAAAGAAACTTTGAAATACAGGCAGATATTCGAGGATCTTCGGAAAGGCGTCCGCGACGGGCTTTATCCCGGAGGGGTGCCGCTACCCTCGGAAGAGGCGCTCGTCAGGAAGTACAAAGTCTCGCGCATAACGGCGGTGCGCGCGATGGACGAGCTCGTGAAGTGCGGGCTCGTCTACCGCAAGCGCGGAGCCGGGACGTTCGCCACCAAGACGGCACGGCGCGAGTCGGGGCGGCTTGGGCTGATAATGCCGAGTCTTGCCGTAGGCGAGGTGTTCCCGGTCATGTGTCAGGCATTGATGCGCTGCGCACAGAAAGACGGCTATTCTCTCGTGCTTGGCGACATTTCCGCGCCTACACCCTCGAAACGCGCGATCGAGGCGGGCAAGGTCGCCCGCGCTTTCGTCAAGCAGCGCGTTGCCGGTGTCGTTCTCCAACCGCTTGCGTTTCTCAAGACGCCCGAGCGTGTGACGCGCGAGGTTCTTACGCTTTTCGACAACGCCGAGATTCCGGTCGTGCTGATCGACCGTAACATAAGTCTCGATGGAGATCCGGTGCGGCACGACTTCGTGGGAATAGACAATTTCTCCGCCGGCCGTGCGCTCGGCGAACACATGGTGAAACAGGGCGCGAAGCGGGTGCGCTTCCTGATGCGCCCGAACTGCGCGACCGTCATACGCGATAGGCTGGACGGCGCGGCAAGCGTGCTTGGCTCCGCAGGCGGCAAGGATTTCAAGATTGTTGCCGAGCCCGACGATCTTGCCGCACTCGGCCTGACATTCAGGAAAAGGCAGCGTCCCGACGCCGTGATCTGCGAATCGGACTACGTCGCGGCGATTCTCTTGAACACGCTCGACAAGCTGGGGCTCTCGGTTCCGGAGGACGTCCTCCTGGCCGGCT
This sequence comes from Kiritimatiellia bacterium, assembly GCA_017965685.1. Classification (GTDB taxonomy): domain Bacteria; phylum Verrucomicrobiota; class Kiritimatiellia; order RFP12; family UBA1067; genus UBA1067. Next base: position 8,888 of record JAGCPM010000187.1, read on the forward strand.
TCGACGACATCCGCTGCGCGGTCACCACTTTCCCGCAGCTTACGACGATCCACCAGCCGTGCGAGGACATCGCCCTCATCGCCTATCGTGCGCTCAGGGAGCGCATTCTGAATCCGTCGCTTCCGCCGCGGCAGATATGCCTCGGCGCGCCGCTCGTCATCCGCGAATCCACGCGTTCGGGCCGGCCTTCCAAAAGTTGACATGTCAATTCAACACGGCGTGATGGAATTAGTGTATAATATCATTAACAGTTAAACCAAAACCGACAACCACGAGGATAGGATATCATGAAAAGAATCAGTGTGATCCGTGTTTGCGCGTTATGCGCAGGATTGACGCTTGCGGTATCTGCCGCGTTTGGCGCGGTCTCGACGTTCACGGCGGAGACCGATCAAGACAACAACGGCTACAACGGCACTGTGAAAGCCGGCGGCGACGGCTACGCCTTCACTGCGGAGGACTCGGCGAGATACTACAAGTTCCTTTATCTTTACGACGACCTCCTGCTCGACGGCACTGTGTGCGCGGGCAGCACGAACTGGTTCACCGCCTACATCGGCACCCACGCATGGCACCCCGTCACCGTCACCGTCACGAACGGCGCGCGGATGGTCACGGGAAAGGAGCGTAACATCCTGTTCAAGGGCAAGGGCGGTACGATTGTCGTCTCCGAGCCGACTGACGCACCATTTGAATGGGGGCTTGGTAGCAAAATCACAACTGTCCTCGGCGACACCTATCCCAACCAGATCGGCACGGTCGGCTACAGCTCGAAGTTCACGCTTTGCTCAGATGTCACATCTGACACCGGCACAAACGACATCCTTCGCCTCCTCGCCCATGGTACGGCGTCCTACCAGGTCGTCAGCAACGAGAACGCCAATGTCGCCGCACGTATCTTGTTTGAAGGTGGCGATCTCCGCTCGATCTATAACGACGCCACGAAGTTTCAAGTTACCGATGGCGCGAAGATCGTTCTCCAGAGCGTGGACGGCAATCCGATCATACTGCGCTCCTACGCCTACTCCCGTTATTCGCTTTTCGCGGGTGCGGGAACGCTTGAAACAGCCGGCGATGGCGATGTCGTACTTTTGCAGCACGCGTACGCCACCAAGACGGTGACGCTTGGAGCAGACGAGGGCGGGCGCATCGTCTGGGGCAACGCAGGCGATTTCAAGTTGGTCGGAAGAATGTGCCTGAAACTGACATCCGATGACGTCTTGCCGCATGGCGCCGGGAAGGGCAGAGTGATGATTTCCGTTGGAGAGTATTCCGGAACGGGCACGAGCGAAGCCGCGCCGGTTGTCATTGACCTCAACGGCACATTGAACACGGTGAACGGCATTGCAATCGGCGGAAACGCTTACTACAGCAAGTGGCATGTAGTCACCAACTCTTCCGCAACAGTCGCAACGCTGGGGCTGGACATCTACATGGACAAGAATCTACACGAAATCATGACGACCAACCTTGCTGACAACGCGGCTTTGAGCATCAGGCTCAAAAAGATTGGCGCGGGGAAGTTGTCCATCGGCAATGCCAATGCGACCAACATACTGGAGCGCGTCGCAGGAACGGAAGTCGCGGATGGCGTTCTCTGGTTCGGCAATAACTACACGCTTACGCGCCCGCTTTCGGTGACCGGCAATGGTTCGATACAGGTGCGCGAGGATGTGCAATATGCCAGAACGCTCGACCTCTCGGCCATCGCCGATGCCGATCTCTCCATCGGCGGCCTCACGGTCGTCGATAATCCGCAGAATGCTCCCACGATCACGAAGTTCCGCCCGGCGGCGAACGGCAAGCTGTATCTGACGAATGTTTC
>JAGCPM010000188.1 GCA_017965685.1 Kiritimatiellia bacterium
GACATTTTCGACTTCCGCACGGGAACGCCTCCGCGTTCCCGAAGCCGAATTTTCACTTAACGCAAAATGGAAATCTTCACTTCACCCTTTGTTTACAGGGTTGCTAACGTTTTCATGCCCGAAAAAATGGGGAACCTCCAACCTCCGCTCCCTGTTCCCTGTTACCTGATATCAAGAATAGCGTCCGCGAAGACGGTGAGATTGTCTAGGCGGGCTGCGGCATACGCATCGAGCGAGGTGTGCTGGCCGTTGACGATGAACAGTTCCGCTCCATTTCTCAACGCAAGGGATGGAAGCCCGGCCGCCGGATAGACGGTGAGCGAAGTTCCGAGGACGAGAAAGACGTCCGAATTCGCGGCTAGGTCGTGCGCGGCGGACCACGCCGCTTCCGGCAAGGATTCGCCGAAGAAGGTGATATCCGGCTTGTACGCGCCTCCGCAGGCGGGGCAGCGCGGCACGAAGGAATCGTCTTGTCCATCCAGCATGGCGCATATCCCGGCGAACGTTTCCTTCCTGCCGCAGCGCCGGCAATGGTGCAGAAGCGGCGAGCCGTGAACCTCGTACACGCGCGAAGAGCCGGCCTTCTGGTGGAGCATGTCTATGTTCTGGGTGGCGATTCCGGCGATGAGTCCCAGATCTTCAAGATGCTTCAGAGCCTTGTGGACGGGGCCTGGCGCGAAGCCCTTGAGTCCGTAGACGAGCGAGCGGCATCCGCGATAGTAGACGGAGGGGTCGCGGTCGAACCAGTCGATGTCGAATATTCTTTCGGCGTCTGGCTGGCGGTAGAGTCCTTGAGGTCCCCTGAACTCGGGAATCCCGCAGAGGGTGGATACTCCGGCGCCGGTTAGGACGCCGAGCGACTTTGCGCCTTTGACGGCGGCAATGAGATTTTCCATATTGTCCATAGTAAGAGTATACCACAACATTCGCCGCAACGCAATAGTGAATACAGACTAAAGGCAACACCCCAAAACCCAAGGTGTTGCATTTACTATGTCAAACGACTCCTCTAAGCGGATGTGGCGCCGCAGTTGCGCGAGGGAGGGGATTTTTGGTATACTAGACGCGCAAATCAAACAGCGAAAGGAGCAAGGGGGAAAGTGGTATTCCAAGCCGCGATACTGGCTTTCGCCATTGGCGGGCGCGAACTCGTGCCCGTATGGGCGGACGAATTTGAGGGCGACAGGCTCGACGAGACGAAGTGGAGCTACCGGACGAATTTCTGGGGCAAGGAGGCGACATGGTTTGCGCGTCCGGAAGACGGCGCGGTGGTCGTGTCAAACGGATGTGCGCATCTGAGAATCGTGAAGACCTCTGATGGCGGCTACCGCTCGCCTCAGCTCCAGACCGGCGGCGCGCTGTGGGACGAACTCTCGCCTAAATCCGGGCACGGGGTTGTGTGGCCCTTCAACGAGCGCGAGATGCCGAAGTTCGCCTTCCGCTATGGCTATTGCGAGTGCCGCGCGAAGCTACAGTCGCACAAGGGCTGGTGGAGCGCGTTCTGGCTGCAGGCTTTCGCGAACGGCGCGACGCTCGATCCGCGACGCTCGGGGGTCGAGTGCGATATCATGGAATCGTTCGAGCCAGGCCGCCATATCGTCCATGCCTTCCACTACAACGGATGCGGCAAGGAGTACAGAAAGTTCAACGCCCAGCGCGCACCGTACACGCCAGGCCCCGAAAGCGCCTGGAAGAAGTCGTATCCGATATCGCTCGGAGAATTCCACACGTTCGGGCTTCTTTGGGAACCGGACGGCTACACGGTATTCGTCGACGGCGTGCAGAGCGGCCACAAGGTCGGGCGGGGAGAGGGCGAAGCGGTATCCGAGACCGAAGAGTTCATACTCGTTTCGACCGAACTCATGGGCTATCGCAGGGATGGTCAACCCGACCCTGAAGTCGCCAATGCCTACGAGGCTGGCGACGAGTTCGTGGTGGATTACGTAAGGGTATACGGATTCAGCGAATGAGCGGCGCGTACAGATGGGCGCTTCTGGCGCTTTTGGGGTGCGCCTACTATTTCCACCAGGCGGACAGGGCGCTTTTCGGGCTTCTGACCGAGCCTATCCAAAATGAGCTTGGCCTCACGGCCTCGCAAATCGGCTGGATAAATACGGCGCTCAGCTGGACGATCGCAGTAGTGACGCCGATTGCCGGATTCGTCGGCAACAGGCTGGACAGAAAATGGGTGATAACGCTTTCGCTCTTCTTCTGGTCGCTAGCGACGGTGGGAATGGGGTTTGCGTCATCCTTTTTGGCGGTTATCCTCTTGAGGTCGCTCGCGACCGGCGGAGGGGAGAGCTTTTACGGGCCTTCCTCGATGGCGATGCTCGCCCGGCACCACGAAAAGACGCGCTCGGTAGCGTTCTCGATACACCAGGCCGCGCTCTATCTGGGGCTCATGACGTGCGGACTTCTTGCGGCGTGGGCGCTGGGAGCGTTCGGCTCGTGGCGCAACGTGTTCATCTTCTTCGGCGCTTGCGGAATGGCGCTTGCGGCCGTTTTCGTCTTTGTGCTCAAGCCGGACAGACCGGAGAGAAAATGCGCAGAGGCGGAAGGCGAAAAACCTTCGTTCAAGGATTCTCTCAAGGCGTATTTCCTGAACAGACACGCGCTGTTGGCTTCATCGGGGTTCGTGGCGATAGTCTTCGTCAACAACTCGTATCTCTTCTGGGCGCCGAAATACGTGGTGCAGAAATACTCAGTGGGCGTGGCGGAGGCAGGCAAGAGCGTGTTTCTCTACCACCACCTTCTCGCATTCGCGGCGATACTTCTGGGCGGGGTCGCGACGGACCGCTTCGTGCGGCGGATGCCGCGCTTCAGGCTGTTTTTCCAGTCTGCAGCGCTCGTCTGCGGCGCACCGGCTATAGCGGCGCTCGCCTTTGCGCCATCCTACGAGGCGTTCCTTGTCGCGTCGGCGGCCTACGGCCTCTTCAGAGGCGCGTTCGAGGTCAACACGCACGCGAGCGTGTTCGACGTGGTTCCCGCCGCGTTCAGAAGTTCGACGGTCGGCTACATGCTCCTTATGGCGTTTTTCGTGGGCGGGCTTTTCTCAGGCTGGGCGATGGGCTCGCTCTTCGACCGGTTCGGGATGCACGGCTTTGAGATAGGGGTCCTTTTTATGGCGGCGAGCTATCTCGTGGCCGCCGCACTAACGCTCTTTTCCGCGTTGACGCGCAAAGGCGCGATTTGATATACTACCAGTTATGCATTTCGAGAATACAATAGGGCTGGAGACGCACGTCCAGCTCAAGACGGCCACAAAGATGTTCTGCTCGTGCCTGCTGAAAACCGGTTGCGAGCCGAATACGAACATCTGCCCCGTATGCCTGGGCTATCCGGGCGCGCTGCCGGTGATGAACCGCGAAGCGATAAAGCTGACCGTGATGAGCGGAATAATGCTAGGCTGTCGCATCAACCGCCACGCCACTTTCGACCGGAAGAACTACTTCTATCCCGACATGGCGAAGGACTACCAGATATCGGAGAACGAAAGTCCGCTATGCATAGGCGGCGGAGTGGAGATAACGCTCGCCGACGGGACGAAGAAGACGATACGGATAAACCACATCCACCTCGAGGAGGACGCGGCGAAGATTAACCACTACGCGGCGACTTCGGGAATCGACTTCAACCGGGGCGGCACGCCGTTGATGGAGATCGTCTCGGAACCAGATATGGCTTCAGCAGACGAGGCGATAGCGTATTTGACTGCGCTCAAGGAGATGCTGGTGTACGCTGGGGTGAGCGACTGCAACCTCGAAGAAGGCAACATGCGCTCCGACGTCAACATCTCGATACGCCCGGCCGGCGAGACGAAACTCGGCACGAAGGTCGAGATAAAGAACATGAACAGTTTCTCGGCGATCCATGCCGCGCTCGAGTACGAGGCGCGCCGTCAGAGGGAGTGCGTTGCGAAATCATTGCCGATAGTGCAGGAGACGCGCAGGTGGGACGGAGAGGCTCTAGAGACCGCCTCCATGCGCTCGAAGGAAAATGCGCACGACTACCGCTACTTTCCCGAGCCGGACCTCGTCCCCGTCGAGCTTTCGGAAGAGCAGATCGAAGAGTGGGCAAAACTCCTGCCAGAGAAGCCGGAGGCGCGGCGCGCGAGGATGATGGAGGAATACGGAATCGCGCAGTACGACGCGGAGGTCCTTTCGCAACACAAGGCGAACGCGGACTATTTCGAGGCGGCGGCGAAGGGCCTCGATCACAAGACGGCGAAGACGCTCTGCAACCTTTTTATGAGCGACGTGATGGCGCTCGTGAACGAGACGGGCAAGGGCGTGGAGGAGTGCGCCATGACGCCTAATGCACTGAGGTTGCTCGTCGAAATGTCGGCGAAGGGAACGATAAACGGTCCTACGGTGAAAGAACTTCTGCCGGAGCTTTTCGAAAAAGGCGGCGATCCGGAAGCAATCGTGAAGGAGCGCGGACTCGGCGCCGTGAGCGACACGTCGCAGCTTGAGGCTTTCGTAGATCAGGCGATAGAAGCCAACCCGAAGAGCGTGGCCGATTTCAAGGCCGGGAAGAAGGCGGCGGCCGGGTTCTTCGTAGGGCAGGTGATGAAGCTTTCGAAGGGCAAGGCAGACCCCAAGATAGTGGGCGCCCTTGTCGCGAAGAAACTCGCCGCGCTTTCGCTCGCGCTGGCCGTGATACTGGGAATCGCGGGCTGCAACACCTTCACCAGGAGCCAGCTCGACGCGTACATCGACGACGACGCCTACATCATCAAGGTCGAATACGGCAATTGTTCGCGTCCGCACAAGTACATACTGGTATCTCCGATGAACGGCAAGGAGATAGAGTGCCAGACCACGATGATGGCGCGCGTCACGCTGCCCGACGGGCGCAAGTTCGAAGGGTACTACGGACAAAACGAATTCTCGTACGGGACGATGTACACCAGCGCGAACGGCAAGTGGAAGTATTTCACGACAGGCATCGAAAGCTCCGTATTCGAGTACGACAAGCGGGTTAACGACCACAAGCTCGTATACCACGGCAAGCTCTGCCCGAGGGCTCTGGAAGAAGACGAATGAGCGCCGCGCTTGACAACATCAGAGTGGTGCTCGTCGGCACTCTCTATGCCGGCAACGTCGGTTCCGCCGCGCGAGCGATGGCGAATATGGGCATACGGCATCTCAGACTGGCCGCGTCGAACCTGCAAAGCGACTGGAGCGAAGCGGAGAAGATGGCCGTGCATGCGGGGGATGTCCTTGAAACGCGCGAGGAGTTCGCAACATTCGAGGAAGCCGTCGCGGATTGCGTGGCGGTGGTCGGCACCACCGCGCGCCAGGGATTATACCGTCAGCACGTCAAGGCGCCGAGGGATGTCGCGAAGGAAATCCTCTCGCTTGCCGAAACCGGCAAGGTCTCGCTCGTGTTCGGGCGCGAGGACAAGGGGCTTCTCAACGAAGAGGTCGCGCAATGCACGCACCTCATAAGAATTCCCGTCGACAAGGGCTACACATCGATCAATCTCGCGCAGGCGGTGCTCGTGACGTGCTACGAGTTTTTCGTCAACGCCGGCGAGTACGAGATGCCGCGCGAGAAGGCGCCGCCCGCAGCGCAGGCGCAGAAGATGCAACTCATGAAAAACTGGGCCGAGATGCTGATCGGCATAGGGTTCATGACGGAAGAGCAAACCGACCATTTCATGCAGGGCTTCCACCGCGTGTTCTCGCGCGGAGTGTTCACTAAGGACGATGCGGCGCTTCTTCTCGGCGTGGCAAGGCAGACTCTCTGGGCGGTGAAGCATGGCGGCGCCGTCGCGAAGGAGGTCTCGAAATGATGCGGCTTCTGAGGCTGGAGCATTCCATTAAGAATATCCTCGTCGCGCTGCCGGCGTTTTTCCTCGGAGTCCTTTTTGAGCAGGAGACGTTCCTTTCCGCTACGATTGCATTCATTTCGTTCACGCTCGTCTCCAGTGCCGTGTACGCCGTAAACGACATATTCGACAGGGAAGAGGACGCGAAGCATCCGCTCAAGCGGCTCCGCCCGATAGCGAGCGGGGCTTTCGGGGTGAAGGCGGCCGTCATCCTCGCGGCAGTCCTTTCGGCGGCGGGAATCGCGATGTCGCTTTTCGCGCACTCGCCGCTGTGGGCGTTCGTGGCGATAGCGGCGTACCTCGCGGTGAACGTGGCGTATTCGGCGGGGCTGAAGGACGTTCCTTTGATCGACATCTTCATACTCGCCTCCGGATTCGTGTTCAGGATATTCTACGGCGGGTTCTTCTGCGGGATACAGATAACGTCGTGGATGTTCCTGGCGGTCTTTTCCGGCGCGCTCTACTTCGCGGCGGGGAAGAGGCGGTGCGAACTCGCGAAGTACGGACCCGAGGCCGGATCGCGCAGCGTGCTGAGGCATTACACGAAGCCGTTCCTGGCGGCGCACTACTATATGTTCTGCGCGCTCACGATACTCTTCTACTGCCTCTGGACGATTACCCGCACGGACCAGAAGGCTGTCGGCAAGCTGGCGTTCACGATTCCGTTTTTGATATTCATTCTTGCCCGCTACAATCTTCTTGTGGAGACGGGCCGGAACGAAGGGGATCCGGTAAACGTTCTTCTGCACGACAAGTGGCTGGTAATGGGCGCGATCGGGTTCGTTGCGGTCAACTTCGTTGTGCTCTACTTCGGGGCGTACCTTCCGCGCGTGACGTACTGAGGCGTTCCGCGGCGGTCTTACATAGGGCGGATGATTTGACGGCTGCATCCGAATTATGATATACTACCGTTTTTTCAAGAAAGGACGATAAAAGATGAAACTTGAAGATCTCAAGGGCAAGACCGTAGGCGTGTGCGTATCTGGCGGTCTGGACTCGAAGACGATATGCTGCGTGCTGAAGGACGCCGGAGTGAACGTGAAGGCGTTCAGCGCGAACGTTGGGCAACCCGATGAAAAGGACATAAACGACATAAAGAAGAAGATGGCACCGACCGGTGTTGAGACCACGATAGTCGATGTGACGAAGGAAATGGCGGACATCTGCTTCGAGACGGTGAAGTGCCAGGCGATGTACGACGGCGGCTACTGGAACTCGACCGGAATCGCACGCGCGGTGACTGTGAAGGCTCTTTTGCCGGCGATGAAGAAGGCTGGATGCGTGGCGCTCGTCCACGGCGCGACCGGCCGCGGCAACGACCAGATGCGCTTCGAGCGCTACACAAACGTTATCGATCCCAAGTTCGGCGTGTATGCACCGTGGCGCGACGAGGAGCTTCTCAAGAAGTTCCCTGGAAGGACGCAGATGGTCGCGTTCCTCGCCGGGAGGGGCATACAGGCTTTTGTCGGCACGAAGAAGAAATACTCGACCGACGGCAACCTCGCCGGGCTTTCGCACGAGGCGGAAGATCTCGAGTCGATGGAGACCTCTATGAGAATCGTGAAGCCGACGATGGGCGTTTGGCCGGACAAGGCCCCCAACAAGATCGAGAAGATAGTCCTCAAGTTCGAGAAGGGGCGTTGCGTGGCGGTGAACGGCAAGAAGATGACGCCTTACGAGGTAATGCTCGAGGTCAACAAGATTGGCGGCAGGAACGGCATCGGCATGAAGCACGCGCTCGAAAACCGCATAATCGGCACGAAGTCGCGCGGAGTATACGAGGCGCCCGGGATGGAGGTTCTGAGCCAAGGCCTCAAGTTCATCTACGAGGGAATCATGGACCGCCGATCGACGCTTCTCTTCCAGCAGCTCTCGAAACTGGTGAGCGACCAGATATACGACGGAAGGTGGTTCGACCCCGCAACGCGCGCGGCGCGCGCGGCAATACAGGTTTGGGCCGACAAAGCTACTGCGGAAGTCACGCTCGGGCTCTACAAGGGCAACATCTTCTTCGAGTCGCTCAAGGGTCTCAAGGCTTCAATCTACAACGAGGCTGACAGTTCGATGGAGGCGTCAAACGGTTTGAATCCGCACAGCTCGCAGGGCTTCGCCGAGATACAGTCCGTCGAAGCCAAGATGCTCGCTAAGGCGGGGCAGATATGCGCTAAATGAAGAATGAAACATGAAGAATGAAGAATTGAGAGAAGAAAAGGAGAAGGCCGAGTCGCAGGTCGAATCTGGAAAGCAAGAAGAGACGCCTGCCGAAACGCCTGACGAGAAGTCAACCGAGACGCCTGCCGAAAGGCCCGAAAAGCCGGAGGAGCCGGACTGGAAGGACCTCTACGCGCGGCTGCTCGCCGACTTCGACAACTTCAAGAAGCGCACGGCAAGGGAACGCGAGGACACGTATCGCTTCGCCGAGAGCGATGTGCTGGGCGACATGCTGCCGGTTGTGGACAACATGGCGCTCGCGATAGACAAGGCGGAGAACAAGGAGGATCCCTTCGTGCAGGGCGTGATGCTCGTGTACGATTCTCTCTTGAAGGCGCTCAAGGATCATGGCGCGGAGCCTTTCGATTCCGTGGGCGAGGTGCTCGACACGGCGAAGATGGAAGCCGTCGCGTCTCTCCCGAGCGAAACCGTGGAGGAAGGGAAGGTCTCCAACGAGGTCAAGCGCGGCTGGCTGCACAAGGGCAAGGTTCTGAGGGCGGCACAGGTCGTCGTAAGCGCGGGGAGGAAGGAGTAACGCCAAATGGCTGACAAGCGCGACTACTATGAGGTTCTTGGCGTGCCGAAGACGGCGACCGAGGACGAGATCAAGAAGGCCTACCGCAAGCTTGCGATGAAATACCATCCGGACCGCAATCCGGGGGACAAGGCTGCGGAGGAGAAGTTCAAGGAGGCCGCAGAGGCGTATGAGGTTCTCCATGACGCGGAGAAACGCCAGAGGTACGACCAGTTCGGACATCAGGGCGTGAATTTCGGTCCTGGTGGATTCGACTTCGGGCGCGATTTCTCGGGCTTCAATGACAGCGACCTCAACGACATACTCGGGCAGGTGCTGAGAGGAATGGCGGGCGGCGCTTTCGGCGGAGGGTTCTCCCGTTTCGGGTTCGGTTCGAGAGGCGGCGCGCAGAAGCGCGATCCCAATGCGCCCGAACGCGGCGACGACATGACGTTCAGGCTCGACATTGATTTCGACGAAGCGGTTTTCGGCAGCGAAAGGACAATCGACATAACGCTTCCCGCGCAGTGCGAGGAATGCGGCGGGACCGGTGCCGCGAAGGGCACGAAGCGCACGACGTGCAAGACGTGCGGCGGCTCGGGCGCGGTTGTCGGCGGCAACGGGTGGTTCCAAGTGCGGCAAACCTGCCCCAACTGTGGCGGCGAAGGTAGCGTCATAGAAAAGCCCTGCAAGACGTGCAGGGGAACAGGCCACGTGTCGAAGTTGCAGCACATCGCGCTTAAGATTCCGGCGGGAGTCGATACCGGTTCGCGCCTCAGAGTCACGGGCAAGGGCGCAGGCGGTTTGCGCGGAGGTCCGAACGGCGACCTCTATGTTTTGATCGGAGTGAGGGAGAGTGACCTTTTCCAGCGCGACGGGCAGGACCTGTACCTTGAAGTGCCGGTGTCGCCCGTGACGGCGGCTTTGGGCGGCGAGGTGGACGTTCCTACGCCGCAGGGAACAGGGAGCCTGAAGATACCCGAAGGCTGTCCAAACGGAAGGCTTTTCCGCCTGAGGGGCAAGGGACTGCCGGCGCTTCGCGGCGGCTACACAGGCGACCTGACGGTGAAGGTCGTAATCGAGACCCCGGCGAATCTCGACCGCAAACAGAAGGCGGCTCTTGAGGAATTCGGCAAAACCGTGACAGGCGGAACGTTCCCGGGACAGACATCTTTCGCGCAGAAGTCGAAGGTGTTCTTCGCGCACAAGGAGAAGTTGGAGAAATGACAAAGACGCATCTGTGGTGGAATGGCAGACACGCTGGATTTAGGTTCCAGTGCCGCGAGGCGTGAGGGTTCGAGTCCCTCCAGATGCACCAACCGGAGATGGAGATGACGGACGCAGAATGGCTTGAGGAATACGCGGAGAAAGTCCGCAGGGCGAACTTCATCGATCCCGCGCTATACCGCAAATATGGCGTGAAGAGGGGGCTAAGGAACGATGACGGCACCGGCGTGCTGGTCGGGCTGACGACCATTGGCAACGTCCACGGCTATGTGACGAGCGAAGGCGAGCGCCAGCCTGTTCCAGGGGAACTCTTCTACCGCGGAATCAATGTAAAGGACATAGTGGCCGCCGACAGGAAGGAAGGGCGCCTTGGCTACGAGGAGGTCGCGTATCTGATTTTGTTCGGCGAGCTTCCCACGGCGAAGCAGCTCGCCGAGTGGAAGCGGCGGCTCGGTTCGTACCGCAAGCTCTCCGACGGGTTCAAGGAAAACGCGATACTGAGGAATCCTTCGATAGACATAATGAACGCGCTTGCGAGGGCGGTGCTTTTCGCGATGGCGTTCGA
>JAGCPM010000189.1 GCA_017965685.1 Kiritimatiellia bacterium
ATCGCGCTGTTCATCTGGATGCGGTAGCCGCGGTTCACACGGACTATTCCCTTGTCGTCCACCCACGGCACGCGGAACATGACAACGCGCTCGGGCTCGACCATACGCTCGAGAATCGCGTTCTTCTCGTACTGCGGGTTCGCCTTCAACACTGGATCGAGTGTCGACAGCACTTCATCAACAGCCTGAAGAAATTCAGGCTCGTTGGCGTTCTTCGCCTTAACGTCCTTGAGGACGCTTTCAACGTATTTGCTCATTTTGGTTTATTCCTTGTTTTTGTCGGAAATCTTGCCAAACGTTTAGCACATACCATGCCAAAAGCGGTAAAAGCGCAATCTTTCCTCCATCTTTACACTTCGCGTAACGCCAACAATGCCATTATTTACGCAATTTGAAAGCGAGGGTGAGCCGGGCAATGGATTCTACAGCCTTCTTTCCCGATCTTGCGGGAGTGAATCTTGCGGACATCACGGCTTTATACGCGGCGGCTTCGAGCTCGACAAAACCACATGACTCGATGATTCTGGCCGATTTTACGGTTCCATCGGCGGCAACGACTATCTCAAGGACTACATCCCCTTCTTCTCCGCGACTTATCGCTCCAGCGGGGTATTCGGACTTGATTGCCTTTTTCTGCTTCGGTGGAGCATCTATCTTCGCCTGAACTGGCGCGGATGCGACCGTTTGGGGTGGTGGGTTCGGCTTTGGCGGCTCTTCGATTTTCTTTGGCGTCTCTTCAGGCTCCGGCACGTCGAAGACCTCGCGTTCTTCTTCCGGCTCAGGCAGTTTCAGCGCGTCAATTTCCGGCGGCAGGGTGTTATCCGGCTCCAGTTCTGGAGGGATTTCCTCCTTCGGCGGCGCGGGGGGCGGCATCTCTTGCGGCGCGGGGAAGCTCTCCATCGATGGCGGAGCCGCCTGATTCTCGTCTTCCGAAAAACTAAGCTCCACACTGCTCAAGTCGAGTTCGGCAAAGGCATCGCACCCATTGTCGGCGCATTCCATGTATGCCACGATACCCACCGCCACCATCGCGTGGACGAAAACCGAAATCGCAATCGCGGCGAAGACGCGCACTTCACTCCTTCCTTCCGGAGACCTGGAAACTCGCCTTTTCGACACCCGCCTTCTTGAGTTCGCCCAAGAGTTCTATTCCGGATCCGAGCGAAGAGTGCCTGTCCCCGGAAATGAGGACGGGCAGGTTCATCTTCACGCGATTGAGTTCGCGGACTCGAGCGATTATCTCCTCGCGAGAGAGGTCGATTCCGTTCAACTGCATCGTATCGTCGGCACGGATCGTTATTACGATGCGCTCGCCCTTCTCGTCCGCTCCCGCCGCGTTCGGCAAATCGACCTTGAGTCCCTTGTGCACCGCCATGTCGAAGATGCAGTAGATGAAGAAGACGAGGACAAGGAACATGACATCCATTAGGGACGTCATCTCCAGTCTCGGCGTGCGGTTTTTCCTACGCTTCTTCATCGGCCTTGTCGATCATCGCGGCGATGATGTTGTAGGGGAAGAGGATGACGAGCGAAGCGACGAGGCCTGCGGCGGTCGTTATAAGCGCCTCGCCGATGCCTGCTGTGGCGGAGATGGATTGACCACTCCCTCCGCGCCCTGCATCGCGCCGAAAGTCCTGATGATGCCAGTCACAGTGCCGAGGATTCCCAGCATCGGCTCGGCGGTGATTATCGTCGAGACCACTACGAGTCCGCGATCCGACCTGTCGCCAAAGGCGAAGGAAATGGCGCGCCAGGCGAGAATCGCCACGGCTACGACGGAAAGGGCCAATATCGGCCACATCACAGGCCCGCCCTTGAGAAATATCTCGGCTAGTTCTTTCATCGGTTGCATATCTCCAATACGAGCATCGCAAAACTTGTGCAGAGGACCGGATCGGCCTCCCAGAAGCGGTTGTTTTCGTTGTGCCAGCTGCCGTCCGGATTCTGAAGTTTGAGTACGGCCCCGGAAAGTTCCTTGCGCCAGTCGTGCCCGCCGACTTCATCAACCCCGCTCGCATCGAGCGCGCGGGCCATTATGTCGTAGTAGTAGAAGAGTCCCTGGCTGCCCATTCCGGGATTTTCCTCCACCGTCCAGTATTTGCGGCAGTATTCGAGCGATTGGCGTACGCGAGGGTCGCCCCTGTCGAGATTGGCGTGGCACATCGATAGCACCGCCGCGTAGGTCATCGAGCCATACGCTCTGAGCTGGACCCTTCCCTGCGAATTGGTCTCGCTGCCGCCTTGCGGGGTGGTTTCATTGTACGCCGCGCCACCCGCATCCGGGCCTTCGGTCTTCATGAGATTCTCGACGAAGGCGAGGGCTTTTTCCCAATCGACATCGACCCTTCTGCCTCCGGTGCGCAACTCCTCCAGAGCCTCGGTTCTCTTCATGGCGTCGAGCGCATAGCTGGTGTTGGAAAGGTCGGCGTAGCGGCGGCGAGAGGCGCGGTCGTAGCCGAAGCCGCCGGCCATGGTGTCGTCGCCCGTGAGCTGGGAGGATGCTATGTATTCGCGCGCCTTGAGCATCGCCGTAACAGGCGCCTTTCCGCTCACATACAGCGCCGAAAGGCATACGGACGTATTGTAGTTCCCCAGCCCGCTTCCGCCGCGGCCGGGCTTTGGAACGTAGAACCCGCCGTCTTCACGCTGGGTTGAAAGAACGAATGCCGCGCCCTTCGCTACCACATCTTGCGCATTGCCGAGCCTGGCAAGCGCCCAGATGGGCAATGCGGTCAAAGCGGGCATATGCGGATCGCTCCAATGGCCCTCCTCATTCTGCACGGAAACGAGAAACGCCTCGCCTCTGGCGAGCGCCGAATCTATGGCGTCCGAGGCGGACGTGTGCAGCACTGCCGCCAGAGCCGCTAGGCAGCATGGCAGAATTTTCACATTCATGGTCTTCCTCCGTTCGGTTGAACGACACGACTCATCGTAAAGTTCACCGTTACAGCGCGCTTTCCTGGGAAGAGAGGAATTCGCGCGCGAGCGACAGTCCTTCGACCGATTCGAGCCCTCCCACCGCCTCGGAAAGCTCGGAACGGGAAATCGAGTATTCCTCCGATCCCTTCCTGTGCGACAGCGTAAGCTCGAATTCGCCCGGGTAGTTGAATAGCATCAGTATCGCGTTAGCGAGGTCGCCCATAGGCGGAAGGTCGATGTGCTTCGCAGAAAAGGAATACTTGAGCGTAGTGCCCACGCCCTTCGTCGACTCGAGAGAAACCTTGCCGTCGGTCGATTCGCATATCTGCTTGAGTATCGGCAGTCCCAAGCCCACTCTGCGTTTGTCGTGCTTTCCAGGCTCGGTGTAGAAAGGATTGAAGGCGCGCTTCAATGTCGCCTCGTCCATCCCTTTGCCGTCGTCCTTTATGGTGACGCTTATCATCCCGCCGTCCTCGACAATATCGAGCGAGACGTTCTTCGCGCCCGCCTCTATCGAATTCTGCGCCGTATCGGCTATGACGTCTGCTATTGTCGCATGCATGGGAGTCAGAATCTTGTGAGCCTTGGGGAGAGTGTGGTCGATTTTGCCGAGAAAGCTTCCTTCAATCCGGCGACGGAAAAGGAGGAAAGCGGAGCTTCGGTCCAGACGCGCGCCACGTCATCGAGATTGTGCGCGTCGGAGCTGCGCGTGATGGCGTATCCTTCCGCCTTGGGGATCCAGACGGTCTCGTCCGCGGTGCGCGAAAGTTCGACTGCGTCGAAAATACCGCCCTCCGGAATGCCGCCCAGCTGCGAATACACGGAAAACGCGCTCCTGTCGATGTGTGCGGCGATGTATATTCCGCCCAGCCTGTGGCATTCGCCGGCGACTTCGGGAATGGCCTTGCGGCAGCCCATGGCGAGTATGCGCCACTCCATCTCCACTATGTCGTCATCCCACGTCACGACAGGCTGGTCGCCGAAAACATCCGGATCGTTCACCCTCTTCGGCATCGCGGCATAGACGAAATCGGTCATCGCGAGCGCCTGCTCGACCGTGTCGAAAATGGCGAGGGTGTGGACTTCCTCGGCCGTGCAGACCTCAAGCCCGAAAACGCATCCGAGACCCGCCCTTTTCGCGCACTCCGCAATTGCAGGCGTATTGCGCGCGGACTGGTGGTCGGTGAGCGCGATGCCGTCCATACCAGCCGTCTTGGCCCTTGCGACAATCTCCGAAGGCGACATCTCGAGGTTCGCGCAAGGCGAAAGGCAGCTGTGGATGTGCAGGTCGAACTTCATTTCTTCGAGGGTGGCAGCTCTGACAGAGCCATCGCTGCCTCGTACTGCGAAAGAGGCGTGGTTATTATCGCTATGCCCTCATCCTTCGCGCTTTCGGCCATGTCTGGCGGAACGGGGCGAGAATGGCAAAGGACTATCACTTCGCATCCCACGAGCGTGCAGACGGCGATGGTGTTCAGGTGGTTCTGTATCGA
>JAGCPM010000190.1 GCA_017965685.1 Kiritimatiellia bacterium
GCCGGCAGTTCAAGGCGAAGGAGATAAAGTGCGTCGCCCCGAAATCGCTCGCGGGAATCGAACGCTACCTCGGCTCCGGACTCATAAAGGGAATCGGCAAGGTCCTCGCCCGCAGAATCGTGAAGACCTTCGGCGAAAACACTCTGCATGTCCTCGAGTACCAGTCCGAGCGCTTGAGGGAAGTCCCGAAACTCGGCAGCGCAAAGATCAAAAAGATCCGCGAGAACTGGCATTCGAACAAGACGATGCGCGAGAACATGATCTTCGGCCAGACCTACGGCATAAGCGTGTCGAAAATGGCGAAGATCGTGAAGTCCTACGGCCCTGACGCCATCGCGGTCATAAAGGAAAATCCCTATCGCCTGTGCCGTGACATATGGGGAATAGGCTTTGCGACCGCGGATAAGATCGCGCTTTCCGTGGGAATTCCGAAGGAATCCATTGTCCGCGCGCGCGCCGCGATCGCGTACGCCCTGGAGACTGAAGCCGAGGAGGGCGGACACGTCTGGACCTACGAAAACGACCTTCTTCTCCACGCCAGCGAACTGACGGGAATCTCCATCGAAATCCTCGGCGAAGCGATGAAGGACGAAATTGAAAGCGAGCGGGTTGTCGCCGAAGCGGACGGCGGCGGACCTCGGCGCATTTCGCTCAAGAGCCTGTGGCGGTGCGAGAAGCGCTGCGCCGGAAGGATAAGGACCCTCCTTTCCTCGCCGCGGCCGTTCAAATCCGTCGATACGTCGAAGGCCGTCGAATGGTGGCAGCTGAAAACCGGCTTCACCCTCGCCCCTCAGCAACGCATTGCGCTGGCGAAATGCCTCGCCTCGAAAATATCAATCATCACAGGCGGACCGGGGGTCGGCAAGACCACTATCATAAAGGCGCTCGTCGACATTTTCTCCGCGCGCAAGCTGGATGTCCGCCTCGCCGCGCCGACTGGCCGCGCCGCAAAACGCATGTCCGAATCTGTCGGTCGCGATGCCCAGACTATCCATCGCCTGTTGAAGTGGAATCCGGTCACTAACAAGTTCTCCTTCGATGCCGACAATCCTCTTGATGGCGACGTCTTCATATTCGACGAGACGAGCATGATCGACGTCCGTCTGGCGGCGGACCTCCTTTCCGCGTTGCCTGATGCCGCGACCGTCATCTGGGTGGGCGATACCGACCAGCTCCCTTCGGTCGGTCCCGGCTCCGTACTGGGAGACATGATAAAGTCGGGTGCGGTCGCCTATACCCGTCTCGACAGGATTTTCCGCCAGGATGCGACCGGTCTCATCGTCGTCAACGCCCACCACATAAACGCCGGCGAGCCCATCGAGACGCGGCAGGGCGAAAGCGACTTCTACTTCATGCGTTGCATGGATCCGCAACTTTGCGTCCAAAGAGTCGTCGAATTCATGACCGAAAGGATTCCGCGGAAGTTTGGCATGGACCCCATGCGCGACGTGCAGGTCCTGGTCCCGATGCGCCGCAACCTTCTCGGCACCGAGAATCTCAACATAGAGCTTCAGAGGGCGCTCAATCCCAAAGGCGACGCGATAATAAGAGGCGGCACTGTTTTCCGCGTGGGCGACCGCGTGATGCAGCTGAGGAACAATTACGACAAGGACGTCTACAATGGCGACATCGGCTTCATCCGCGCCGTGGATGCCGAAGACCGCTCGATGGTCGTCGCGTTCGACGGCCGGCCGGTGAAGTACGAGAGCGGCGACCTGGACGAGCTCGTCCTCGCCTATGCGATGACGATTCACAAGTCGCAGGGCAGCGAATACCCCGCCGCGATAATAATAGTCCATACCCAGCATTACGTGATGCTCCAGCGCAACCTGCTCTACACCGCCATAACGCGCGGCAAGAAGCTGGTACTTCTGATCGGCGTACCTTACGCCGTCTCCAAGGCGATCGAGACGAATACGGTCCGCGAACGCCGGACGGGGCTCGCCGCAATGATTTCGGAGAAAGGCATCGCGTGAAGATTCTCGCGCCATTGCGCGGCGTGACGATTCGCGCGTTCCGGCACGTCTTCGCGGAAGCCATCGTCGGGGCCGGATTCACCGAAGCCGTCACTCCTTTCGTTTCCGCGGTCGCGGGAGTCGATCCCGCGAAAGATCGCGAACTCAAGCCGGACGACGCCTTCCCCCTTAAGGTAACTCCGCAGTTCATCGGCAAGGACCCCTCCGCTCTCCGTTCGTGTCTCAGGCGAATCAAGGACATAGGCTACGATACGGCGGATCTCAATGCGGGCTGTCCGTTCCCAATGGTCCGCAACAAGGGGCGCGGTTCTGGGCTGTTGAAGAATCCCGGCCTCTTCGAGCGGATGCTGGAGTGCGGTTGCGAAGAGATGGGCGAAGGCAGGTTCTCCGTCAAGGTTCGCCTTGGCGTGGACTCTCCCGGCGAGTTTTTCTCCCTCCTGCCCGTCGTCAACCGCTTCCCGCTTCGTTTCGTCGCGGTCCACGCCCGCACCGCGCGCCAGATGTATTCGGGCGAATGCGACCTTGCGGCCCTCGCGAAAATCGCGTCCGCCATAAAGCCGCCGCTTGTCGCGAATGGCGACCTTGCCGTCGATGCGCCGGAGGGAATGGTCGGCAGGGCCTTCCTGCGTTCGCTCGCTTCGCGCGGCGACATAAAGGACCTTCTCTCGCGCTATGCCGAATTCTCTCGCGCGGAACTTTGCGGCGACAGACCCGTTGTCGGCCGCCTGTAAGAACTTTTGGGCTATTTCAGGGAAAATCCGGCGTGGCGCCGCCGCTGGAATACGCTCAAACTCGCCGGAACCGTCGATGAATTGATGCTGGCCCTTTAGCGTTTTTTTGCTTTTGCGCTTGATTTGTTTCACGGAAATATGGTAAACTACCAGACACAATAAGGAAGGCAGATCGTGAAACGGATGTCAATAACGGCTTTCGCGGTTGCTCTTGCGGTGTTTTCCGCAAGAGCGGACGGAGTTGTCGGCGCGACTTCCGGCTTCGAGGGATATTCCGCTGGCGACGCCTTCACGCCGGACGCTTTGGAGGACAAGTCCGATCAGTGGTTCTGGAACCTTCCTGCGAGCGAATCGTACGAAAACAGTTCCAAAATCGCCGCGCATGACTCCTCCGGCATTCCAGCCGATTACGTGACCGACCAGTTCACTAATGACACGTCGAACGCGCTGTATCTTCAGGTAAATATCGAGTCTACGACAAATCTCGTCCGCAATCTTTGCGAAGGCGGCAAGACCAACATCACCGAATCGGGAATATGGCTCGACATGGATGTCCGCTTCTCGGTGGCGTACGGCAGGCCTGAACCGTATGGCATGGACAAGATTCTTGTCTGGGTCGGCGACTCTTCTTCAGGGCTTTCCGGCGTGAGCGGCACCAACCTGATAGTGACGGCCGGCCATATTGACAATGGCGGCAACGTCAGCGCGGCGAATTACATCCTGCAGGGCGATGCGATAACAGACGCGAATTTCGGCGATTGGCACCGCCTCACCATAGCGTGCCTCAAGGATGGCGCATATCCCGTCTTCGAGGTCTATTTGGACAATTCCAAGATCGAAGCGAGACGCTCCGGAAGCAACGATGTCGTCAGCCGCTTCCCTAGCCTCATACCCATCGACGACGACGATCGCAACTTCGACAACCTTTCCTGCGCGACTTTCGGCGGCCTCGGTTCGCTCGATAACTTCGCGGTCCAGGATTACCGCCCCGATTTGAGGGTGTTCTATTATTTCGAGATAGAAAACGTGGGCGAGTACCTGACCTTCGCCGATGCGCTCAAGGATGCGGCGGATGGCGCGACCATAAGGTTGCGGAAGGATTACACGGGCGGCATATTCGTCTACGGCGCGAAGACAAA
>JAGCPM010000191.1 GCA_017965685.1 Kiritimatiellia bacterium
CATACCTTGCGGCCTTTGGCGAGCGTGCGGTCGGAGGTATCGTAGACGACGAATTTTATGCCGTCGAAGCGCTTTGAAAGCTCGGAGCGTATAAAGGCGGAAACACTCGCGACATTGCCCTTGTCATCGTCTGAAAAGCCTATGGCGACGGGACGGTTCAGCCTTCCAGTCCGCTGCAGCATGTGGAAGATGTGCTCGACAAAATCCCTGACCGCGAACTCCTTAGCGAGTTCCGGCTTGGAGGCTTGAGTCGCGGAGGCGAGCTTTTCGCCGTAGATCGGATCGGCCGCCATCCGCTCCTTGAACCCGCCCGAAGTTACGGTGAAGTCTCTGCACATGGAAAGATAGAAGTCGAGTTCCTCGTCGTCGCTGCCGAAAGTTTCCGCATTGTCGAACCAGCGTCTGTAGCCGCGCAGATTGGACAGCATGACTTCGCGCTCAAGGGGTGTGAGGGCCTTTTCGATGAAGATTCTTACCGCCTTCTCTATGGTCGATGGCGCGTGCCCGCGCGCGGTGACGATTGCGAAAAGGCGCCCTTCCACGAGCATCTTCCGGAAAGTGTTGTAGCTCGGCGACTGGCTGCCGCCCAGCGCAATGCGCGAAAGCGCCGTGAGGGTATCCTCGAGAAAACAGTTCGGCTCGCCGGCGGCATCCGAATCGGCAAAATTGCGGAAGGCATCCGCCCAGCCGCCGGGCTGCGGAGGCCGGTAGTGCGCGGTGTCGGCGCGAACGAGGGCGAAAGTCGCGGTCGAAAGTTCGACTTTCTCCCACTTGTCAGAGCCGTCCGCCCTGTATTCCATCCTGATCTTCGTCGGCATGTGCAGGATGTTGTCGTCCCAATCGAAGATGTAATACTTGCAGTCGCGGTACCTCACCGCGTCGTTGACGTATGGGATGGCGGAACTCACACCTTCACTCCCGTGCAATCAAAGTTTTCCGCGCCATCGAGCCTGACTTTTATGAAGGAGCCGACTTCAGCGTTGCCCTCGAAATGGACCACTCCATCAACATCCGGAGCCTGCGAGGCCATTCTGCACACATTTGGCGCCACGACAAGCGCCTCATGGACAGTGCCGATCATGCGAGCCGACCTTATGCGCCAGAGTTCTTCGGCGTCCTCCATCACGATTCTCTCGCGCTCTTCGGCGATTTTGCGCGAAGGACGTCCGGACATTCTATAGCCCTTCGTCCCCTTTTCCGGCGAATACGCGAAGGCGCCGAGATGGTCGAACTGCATCCGTTTCAGGTCCGCGCGCATTCTCTCGAAGCGGGCATCGGTTTCGCCCGGAAAGCCGGTCATGACGGTAGTCCTGAGCGTGATTCCCTCCACCGCTTCTCGGAGAATATCCGCTATGTCGAGAGTGGCCGCTATCGCGCCTTTCCTGTTCATCTTCGCGAGGACTTCCGGCACGGTATGTTGCAGAGGAACGTCCACGTATTTCACGGCATGCTTCGAGAAATTGAGCCAGTCGACGAAATCGGCCGAAATCTCGCTCGGATAACTGTAGAGCACCCTGACCCAGAACTTTCCAGGCAGCTTGTCCAGCTCCCAGAGAAGAGTCGGAAGGTTTGGCGCGCCGTACATCATCGGGTCTTGCGCCACAATATCAAGTTCACGGCAGCCGGTATCGAGAAGCGCCTTGGCCTCGTCCAGAATATCCTTGAGAGGGCGCGAAGTGAATTTTCCCCTGATTGACGGAATCGCGCAGTAGGAGCAGCGGTGCGAGCAGCCTTCGGCTATCTTGAGGTACGCGAAAGCCTTGCCGGTAAAGCGTAGCCCCGGCAGTTTGGGTGCCTGCCAGCCTTTCGGAACGCCCTGCCAGACGTCCACACCCGGGAAAGCGCCGATCGCCTTTGGATAGCGCTGAGGATAGCAGCCGGCAACGACCACTTTTCCGTAATCGCCGCGCGCCTTGAGAGCGAGCGCCCTTCTGATTTCGCGCTCGGCCTCTTCGCGCGCGGAGGCGATGAACGCGCATGTGTTGACGATCACAACGTCAGCACGATCAGGATCGGGTGAAAGCGTGTAGCCGCGCTTCTTGATGTAGTCGCCAGCGAGAAGTTGCAGATCGACCGCATTCTTTGCGCAACCGAGAGAAACGAGGGCGAGAGTCATGCTCCCCCTTGCCTTGGCGAACGTGGAACCACCCAGCTGACGGCGCGGTTCTCAGGCCGGAACATATCCCTCGCGACCGCCATCACATCCGCAGCAGTCACCGCCCTTATCGCCGCCACCTCGTCCTTGGGCGAAAGGAGCCTTCCGTAGGAAAGGTAGCCGGAGCCAACGAAAAAGAGTTTCGAAACCATCTTCTCCATCGAGAGCCTGAAATTGCCGGCGAGGAATTCCTTTGTCCGCTCGAGTTCCTCCAAAGGGACCTTCTTCGCGCAAATCTTCGCAAGTTCCCGGTCAATCGTCGCGAGCGCCTTCTCGGCCTTCGCGCCGTCCATCCCTGCCGTGACGGAGAACATGCCGGCATCCCTGAAGAACTGCATCTGGGCCGATATGTCGTAGCTAAGGCCCCTCTTCTCGCGAACCTCCTGGAAAAGTCTGCTCGACATTCCGCGCCCCAATATCGCGGCCGCGACCGTCGCCGCATAGCGCCTTGCATCTTCCAGGCCGAACGTCCTGTAGCCAAGCGCAAGCTGGGTTTGCGCTATATCCTTGTCGACGGAAACAGACGGCACGACCTTGCCGGAGAAATCG
>JAGCPM010000192.1 GCA_017965685.1 Kiritimatiellia bacterium
CCCACGTCCGCCGCTCTCAGCATGTCGCATGTCGCATGTCGCGTGTCGCCCGTCTTCCGCCGCAATGTTGCGAAGGAGCGCGGAGCCACTTCAACAAACGCGAATACCGTATCGCCCTCGCGTTGCGCCAGCAGGGTTGTAACACCGTGCGAGCCGCTGTCGTATTCAGCCCCTTCCCAGGCGAAAGGAAGGGCGAGGCGACCCTTGAAGACTGAGGATGAGGGGTTGAAGAGGGTGAGTGCGTCCTTCTCTGGCGAAAGAATCGTTGCGGCCGCATCGACGGCGAGGGTTCGCGCCTTCTCCGCAACGCTGCGAACGAGTGCCCCACTTTCCTCATAAACGCGGTGAATCGATGAGCCAGGTATGATGTCGTGGAATTGGCAAAGAAGCAGTGAGCGCCAGAGCGTGGTGAGTTCAGATTGCGGATATTTGTAAAGACTGTGAGGCCGCAAGGTAGAAGAGTCTGCGGCGAAAGCCGCCGCGCAGAGCATTTCGGAAGCACGTAGCGCCTCCTCGGCGCGACGGTTCGCGAGTTTCTGCGACGCCTGGGTCGTGTATGTGCCACGATGCCTCTCAAAGTAGAGTTCGCCTCTCCATACGTCCAGGTCGTCCTTCTGCGTGGCGATTTCGTCCATCGTCCACTGCGCGAAGCCAAAGTGGACAGGAGGGCAGCCGTTGAGCCCTGCGCAGCGGATGCCGCGCTCAATGTATTCCTCTTTGGGGCCACCGCCGCCGTCGCCAATACCGAAGAGGCTTATTGCCAAATCGACGATGCCCGCCTCGCGGTTGCACGTCTCATGGCGCCGGAGTTCTTCCGGCAAAAGTCGCGCGTTGTAGGTGTCCTCTGGCGGAAAATGCGATACGACGCGGGAGCCGTCAATACCCTCCCACACGAACGAATTGTGCGGGAACTTGTTGTAGTGGTTCCAGGAGAGCTTCTGCGAAAGGAAGAACCCGATGCCGCATTGCCGCATGATCTGCGGGAGGTTGCCGGAGTAGCCGAAAACATCGGGTAGCCACAGATTGCGCGGAACGACGCCCATTTCCTCTTTGAAAAAACGCATGCCGCAGAGAAACTGGCGGATGAGCGATTCGCCGGATGGGATGTTGCAGTCGGCCTCAACCCACATTCCGCCCTGAACCTCCCACGCTCCGGCTGCGACGGCTTTTTTAACCTTTTCGTAGAGTGCAGGGTAGTTCTCCTTGCATAGCGCATAGAGCTGCGCCTGGGATGCGCCGAACTTGTATCCGGGATAGCGCTCGATGAGGCCAATCTGAGAAGAGAACGTTCGTGCGACCTTGCGGACTGTCTCTCGCAGCGGCCATAGCCACGCCGTATCGATGTGGGCGTGGCCGATAGCCGTCACCTTGACCGAGGCCGGGTCTGCGCCGACACCCCATACTGTGCGGCGCAGGGTCTCGCGCACTGCGGCAGCGCCGCCGAGTTCATCTGGCAAGGCATTGAGTGCGCGGCTCGTGGCGCGGGCCACATGGATGCGGCGCGATGACTTCTCAGGCAACGACGAGAGCAGCGAGAGGATGACTTCCAGATCGAGGGCCAGTTGCCAGCGGTCATAGTCGAACCGACATGCGCGGAGGTTCGCGACCGATGCCCTCCACGCGCCATGAAGGTCATGAGGCGAGGGATGATCCCATGCGGGGTCTCCTGAACGCTTCAAGCCAAATAGCCCGTTCGCGCCGGCATCAATCCAGAGGTCTATCTTTTCGCCGCCTTTGCCCTCGCGCAAGAAATGGAACAGGTCTTTGCTGTAGTCGGCATCGAAGACTGAGCCGTTTGTGAGGCCGATGACTGGGCATCCAGACTCGTCGAAGACCATCAGCTCCCCGCCGAAATCCATGTTGAGCGTGACGTATGCGCCCTTCCATGTTTCCGGGATTGCCCCCGTTACATGGAACCACCCGCAGGCGAAGTTGTCGCCCCATGTCTCGCCAAGCCGAATCGGGCTGTAGTTGAGGGAGAGGCGGTGTTGCCACGGCACCGGTTCGGATGTGACGGCAACCGCCGCATCAAGGGTAACGGAGTCAAGGATCGTCTCGTGCTTCAGTCGGCGGGAGGCTTCGCGTATGCGGGCCTCGTGGATGTTGAGGTAGAAGTGGGACATGGGTATGGTAGAGGTCGCCAGGGTCGTTGAGGAGCAAATCGTTTACGATGGTGTCGCGAAGCACGCCATCCCCGCCGGGTTCGGCTAGCAGGACGGCGTTCGTGTTTTGCGCGTCGCGGAAACTGACCTTCATGGCGGAGCAGATGGTGCGGAATGGCCCTTCGCAGCGGATGGCCGTGTGGCTAAGTCCCGGATTCGGGGCATACCAGAAAGCAGTGCACTGTATCATGTGCGACACGCCGGCCTTTTCACGGAAGAGCCAGCCGGTTGAATATTGGTCAGCGTAGGAGCAGATGTAGGTGTTGGTCGAGCCTCCGTCGTCGAAACCGACGCCATCCCCGTAGAGTTCGTTCGGGCATGACCACAGAGGATGGACGTTGTAGAGGCGGTTGCCGCCGGCGCGAATGCGGACTCCGGTCATGCAGTCGTAGATGCGCATGTTCGCAAAGGAGTTGTCATGCGCTTCCACCAGCAGCCCCACGGAGTCCGGCGCGCGGTTGCCGACGACATGCACGTCGCGGACGTCGCAGTCGGCGGACCCGCTGTTTGCGCCATGGAGGACATGCAGGCCAATCCGCACGTTCTTCATGGAGACATTCTGCACGCGCGTCTCGCGTCCCGATTCGATGGTCACGCCATCGGCTATTTCCGAACCGTCGATGATGCCGCCGTAGAG
>JAGCPM010000193.1 GCA_017965685.1 Kiritimatiellia bacterium
CATCACGCCCCACACCGAGTTCAAGGGCCAGGTCTACGTCCTCACGAAGGAAGAGGGCGGCCGCCACACCGCGTTCATGAAGGGCTACCGTCCGCAGTTCTACATCCGTACGACTGACGTGACCGGCGACATCCAGCTCCCCGAGGGAGTCGAGATGGTGATGCCTGGCGACAACGTGGAGATCACGGTCAAGCTGATCGCCCCTGTCGCGCTCGAGGAGAAGATGCGCTTCGCGATCCGCGAAGGCGGCCGCACGGTCGGCGCCGGAACGGTCTCGCAGGTCATCAAGTAAGTCCCCGGGTCTTCTGTGAGATGCCTTTGGCCCAAGCCGCCGCTCCGATGTGGTCGGGCGGCGGCGGGCAAGGGCTGATCCGACGAAGACGGGGCTTGCGAACCGGACAGAAGAACAAGGAAAAGCGAAATGCGTGATCTAGCCATACTGGCGTGCGGAGAATGCAAGAGGCGCAACTACACCACGACCCGCAACAAGAAGACTGTGACGGAGCGGCTCGAGAAGGTGAAGTTCTGCCCCAGCTGCAGGAAGCACACCGCCCACAAGGAAACCAAGTAAGGCATGGCCTTTCTTAGGGTAGTAGCACAATGGCAGTGCAGCGGTCTCCAAAACCGCCTATGGGGGTTCGATTCCCTCCTACCCTGCCAACCGCAGTGAATCAGAGGTACAAGATGAAGTTCACAGACAAGGCAAAGTCGTATCTGACGGGGGTCGCCGCCGAAGCGAAGCGCGTGACTTGGCCCGGCAGGCGCGAGCTTTGGGAGTCGACGATGGTCGTCATCTCGTTCATTTTCATCCTTGCCGCCGCCACGCTCGTCTGCGACAAGGTAATAGAGTTCGTTCTCGGCCTCGTGAAGGGCTGAGTTCCGGGGGGGCGACATGCGCAAAGACTGGTTTGTTTTGCATACGATGACCGGCAAGGAGAACAAGGTTCAGCAGTCGATCGTCAATCGCGTCCGCCTTGAGCGGATGGAGGACTACATCGGCAGGTGCGTGATACCGGTCGAGAAGGTCGTCGAGAAGAAGGACGGCCGCAAGCGCAGCTACACGAGAAAGTTCTTCCCTGGCTACGTGCTGTGCGAGCTCGCGCTCTATGACGACGCGAAAGGCGTGGACGAGTCCGGCAAGAAGGCGATATACGAGCGTACGTGGCAGTTTCTGAGGGAGACTCCCGGACTTATAGGCTTCGTGGGCGGCGAAAGGCCGATGCCTCTGAAGCAGTCCGAGGTCGACGCGATATTCAACGACAGGCCCGCAGGCGCTCCCGCGCCGGAGCGGCCGAACATCACTTTCACCGTCGATGAGACGGTAAAAATCACCGATGGCGCGTTCATGGGTTTGACGGGCCAGGTGTCTATGGTTGATCCCGACAAGGGCAAGCTCAAGGTTGAGGTGAACATCTTCAGCCGCAAGGTCCAGGTCGACGTCGAATACTTCCAGGTCGAGAAGGTTCCCGTGGAGGAAACTCTCGAGCCCCTGAAGTAAACGGCAGGTTTTGCGGTCCGTCTGCACCGGCAGGATCTCCGGGAGGAGCCGCACGAAAAAAGGAAAAGGCACATGGCCAAGAAAGTAACGGGAGTTGTGAAACTCCAGATACCCGCGGGAGCCGCCAATCCGGCGCCGCCAGTGGGTCCGGCCTTGGGTTCTGCTGGTGTTAACATCATGCAGTTCTGCAAGGAATTCAACGCCAAGACCGCCAAGGATGCGGGTCTTGTGATACCGGTGGTGATCACCGTCTATCAGGATCGCAGCTTCTCGCTGCAGTTCAAGTCGCCGCCGGCGAGCGTGCTCCTCAAGAAGGAAGCCGGTCTTGCCAAGGGTAGCGGAGTGCCCAACAAGAACAAGGTCGGCAAGGTAACGAAGGCCCAGCTCCTCAAGATCGTGGAGATGAAGAAGGCGGACCTCAACACCGACGATCCGGAGCAGGCAATCAAGATGATTGCCGGCACTGCGCGCAACATGGGAATCGAGGTGGTCGAATGAGTCATGGCAAGAAATACTGGAACGCCCTCAAGAAGGCGCCCAAGAAGCCTGTAACGCTCGAAGAGGCCGTCAAATTCGCAAAGGCGAATCCCGGCGCGAAGTTCGACGAGACGGTTGACGTCTATTTCAATCTCGGCAAGGAGCTCACGAAGGGCGATACTGCGGTTCGCGGCACCGTCAAGCTCCCCAACGGATCCGGCAAGACCGTGAAGGTTGCCGTGTTTGCGGGTGGCGATCAGGCCGAGGCCGCCAAGGCGGCTGGCGCCGACTTCGTGGGTCTCGCGGACCTCGTCGAGAAGGTCTCGAAGGAGGGCTGGTGCGGTTTCGACGTCGCCATCGCGACCGTCGAGGCGATGAAGGAAGTCAGGAAGTGCGCGAGGATTCTCGGTCCGCGCGGCCTCATGCCCAACCCCAAGACCGGAACCGTGACCGATGACGTCGCGACCGCAGTCAAAGAGGCGAAGGGCGGCAAGGTCGATTTCCGCATGGACAAGACCGGAAATCTCGCTGTAGTGGCCGGAAAGCTTTCGTTTGACGCGGATAAGCTCGTCGAGAACATCAAGGCCGTCGTTTCCGCCGTCAAGGCCGCGAAGCCTGCTTCCGTCAAGGGAGCCTTCATAAAGTCGATGACGATATCGTCCACGATGGGCGTCGCCGTCAGTGTTGTCGTCCAGCAGGACGCAGAATAAGGGAGGCGGAAAATGAGAATCGAAAAGGTTGCCATCCTTAACGAAGTCGTCGCCCGCGTAAAGGACTCCGACTATTGCTTCATAATCAACCACGGCGGCGTAACCGTCGCGGCGATGGCCAAACTGAGGGCCGACCTCAAGAAGGTGGATAGCCGCCTTCTGGTGGTGAAGAACACCTTCCTCGCGAAGGCCGCCAAGGAGAAGGGTTGGTCGGACGAAGTCCAGGCTATGCTCACCGGCTCGACCGCGATTGTGACGGGCCATGGTGAACCAACCGCCGTCGCGAAGGCGATAATTGAGTTCGTGAAGGCCTCGAACGGCAAGGCTGCCGTGAAGGGCGCGGACTACGACTCGAAGATTGTCGATGCGGCGATGGTCGAGGCTCTCTCGAAGGTTCCCGGCAAGGACGAGCTCAGGGCTACGTTCCTCATGCTCCTCAAGGAGCCTGCGACGAGGCTTGCGCGCGTTCTTTCCGAAAAGGCGAAGAAGGGCGGAGATGCCGCTCCTGCGGCCGAGGCTCCCGTTGCGGAGGCTCCCGCCCAGGCGTAACAAGACAAAGGTTTCCTTCAGATGAAACACGCTGAAGGTTGAAAGTAAAAAAGGAAAAACAAAATGACAAACGAAGAACTGATCAAGGAACTCTCGGGCAAGACTGTCCTCGAGATCAACGAACTCGTCAAGGCTCTCGAAGAGGCCTGGGGCGTGAGCGCCGCTGCCGCGGTTGCCGTCGCTCCCGCCGGTGGTGCTGCCGCCGCAGCCGAAGAGAAGACCGAATTCGACGTGATCCTCAAGTCTGCCGGCGCCAACAAGATCGCCGTCATCAAGGAGGTTCGCGCGATTACCGGACTCGGCCTCAAGGACGCCAAGGACATGGTCGACGGCGCTCCCAAGAAGGTCAAGGAAGCCATCGCTAAGGACGAGGCCGAGAAGATTGCCGAGCAGCTCAAGAAGGCTGGCGCGGAAGTCGAGGTCAAGTAACGGAATTCGTTACACGCATCCTACGATGTGCGTTGTTGCGGCGGCCGTCTTCACGGTCGCCGCAATGCGTTTTGTCGACATTTTGCCCTTGCGCCGCGATGCCTGTTTTTGATAAACTATAAGTCCCTAAAAGAAACATTGCAACATGGCTACGGGCGACATGCTTGAGGCCGGCGCGAAGTTCGGCGACTATACCGTGGTGAAGCTCCTCGGCAAGGGGGGTATGGGCGAGGTATACCTCATCACCGACGGAAACGGTATGTACGCCCTCAAACTGATGTCTACGAAGGGCATGGAGCCGGACAAGGCCCATGAATGGCGCAAGCGTTTTGCCCGCGAGGCGGACGCCGCCATGAGAATCCAGCACAGGAATCTCGTGACCGTGTACGACGTGGGCGAAGATC
>JAGCPM010000194.1 GCA_017965685.1 Kiritimatiellia bacterium
CAACGTCACCCGCATGGTAAAGAAGGGCGTGCGGGCGATTGATATAGGTTGCGGCGACGGAACGCTCCTCAACGTCCTCAGGAAAGTGAAGGGCGTCACCGGCGACGGCGTGGATATTGATATCGATCCCTTCAAGGAAGCGGTCGCGGATGGGCACGACTGCTATTGGGAGGACGCCGACGAAGGACTATCGATAATTCCAGATGGCCACTACGACGTCGCGATATGCTCCGATACCCTTCAGGAGGTGAAGAATCCTCGAGGACTCCTGCACGAGGCTCTTCGCGTCGCCGACGAGGCTATCGTCACCTTCCCGAATTTCGCGAGCTACAGGATAAGGCTCACGCTCGCCCTTACGGGGCGTCTTCCTGTCTCGAAATCTCTTCCCTTCCAGTGGTACGACACTCCAAACATCCACTGCATAACGCTGAAGGACTTCAAGGTCCTTTGCGACAAGGAAGGGCTCGAGGTACGCGAGATACGCGCCGAATCGCGCCATTTGGTCGGCAAGCTTCTTCTGGCGCTCGGATTCAAGAACCTTGGCGCGTCGAAAATAGTGGCCAGGATAAGAAGGAAGGGGGCTTGAGTCATGACCCTGCCGCAGAGAGTCGCGCATATTTTGAAACACGGAATGGCCGCGCTCCATCCTTGCGTGTATGGCGAGCTCGGAGCGAGAAACGCCATGGATGACATCGTCAGTGACCTCGAGAAGGAAATCGGCCTTCTTTGTCCCGAAAGGAATGCGAAGGAAATCGCCGAGGCGTTCAAGGCGCGGCTGCCGGAAATACGCCGCCTCGTCGACACGGATATCCAGGCCGCGTACGATGGCGATCCTGCCGCGTCCAGCCGCATGGAAGTCGTTATGGCGTATCCGGGTCTCTACGCGGTGACGATCCACCGTCTTGCGCACGAACTCTACAAGCTCAAGGTGCCGATACTGCCGAGGGTCATGAGCGAGCTCGCCCATTCCAAGACCGGCATTGACATCCATCCAGGCGCTACGATAGGCGAGAGGTTTTTCATCGATCACGGCACGGGTGTGGTGATCGGCGAAACCTGCGTGATCGGCAACAACGTGCGCCTCTACCAGGGCGTGACTTTGGGCGGCCTTTCGTTCGATAAGGATTCCAGCGGCGCTCTCGTGAAGGGACTGAAGCGCCACCCGAATATCGAAGATAACGTGGTCATTTACGCGAACGCCACCATTCTCGGCGGCGGCACGACCGTCGGCCACGATTCCGAGATAGGCGGCAACGTATGGCTCAAGGAGTCCGTCCCTCCGTATTCACGGGTCTACAATTCGCCGCCCGCGCCGGTCATAAGGAGCATTTCATGAGCGAAGAGGCGAAGAAAAGGGTGCTCGTCACAGGCACTTCCCGCGGCATAGGCAAGGCGATAGCCGATACTCTGCGCGAAGCCGGCTACGAGGTCGTGACCCACTCCGTGAAATCGGGCGGAACCGACTTGAAGTTCGACATCGCCGACCGCGAAGCCGCCAAGACCGCGCTTGAGAATGACATCGCGGAAAACGGCCCCTACTACGGAATAGTCCTCAACGCCGGCACCAATGCCGACGCGCCTTTCCCAGCGATGGAGGACGAAATGTGGGATAGGGTGGTCGATGCCGACCTCACCGGATTCTACAACGTTCTCAAGCCCTGCGTGATGCCGATGATACAATCGCGCATAAAGGGCCGCATCGTCGCGATATCCTCGGTGAGCGGAATTGCCGGCAATCGCGGCCAGGTCAACTACTCCGCAGCCAAGGCGGGCGTGATAGGCGCCGTGAAGGCCCTTGCCGTGGAACTTGCGAAACGGGGCATAACGGTCAATGCTGTGGCGCCCGGAGTGATCGAGACCGAAATGGTCGCGACCATGATTCCTGAAGCCGTCGACGAGGCGAAGAAAGCCATACCGATGCGCCGCTTCGGCACTTGCGCCGAGGTCGCCTCGCTGGTCGCGTATCTTCTTTCGCCGGGCGCCTCCTACATAACGCGCCAGGCGATTTCCGTGAATGGAGGAATGTTCTGAGATGGAAGAAAGGCTTGCATATCTCGACAACAATGCGACCACGATGGTCGCTCCCGAAGTGCGCGATGCAATGATGCCGTTTTTCGGGCCGGAATACGGCAATCCCAGCTCGATGCACGCTTTTGGCGGAGGAATAGCGAAGCATGTCGCCGCCGCACGTGAAGAGGTGGCCCGTTTCATAAACGCCTCGCCCGACGAGATAATCTTCACTTCGTGCGCCACCGAAAGCGACAACGCCGCATTGCGCGGCAGAGCCGCTTTCCTGGGCAAGGCCATGAAGCTTGTCACCACAAAGGTCGAGCACCCAGCCGTTCTCCAGACCGCCAGGCGCCTCAAGGCGAATGGCCATGAAGTTGTGGAAATCGGAGTGGACGGCAAAGGCAGGCTTGATCTGGAAGAGCTCAAGGCGGAATTGAAGGGCACCAGGAACGCGCTCGTTTCCACGATGTGGGCCAACAACGAAACGGGCACCATATTCCCCGTCGCCAAAATCGCCGAAATCTGCAAGGAATATGGCGCGACTTTCCATACCGACGCCGTGCAGATCGCCGGCAAGGGCGAGGTCGACGTCAAGAAGGTTCCCGTCGACATGCTCGCCATGAGCGGCCACAAGTTCCATGCGCCGAAGGGCATAGGTTTCATGTACGTGCGCAGAGGAACGAAGCTCAAGCCTTTCATGCTCGGTGGCCATCAGGAAGGCGGCAGAAGGGCTGGAACGGAAAACGTGCCCTACATCGTCGGCCTCGCAAAGGCGTGCGAACTCGCAAGGCTCGGCATGGCGGAGGAAAATACGCGTGTCGCCGCGATGCGCGACAGGCTCGAGAAGGGCATCCTTGCCTCCTGCCCCGATACTATCGTCAATGGCGACGGGGAAAACAGAACCCCCAACACGCTAAACGTGAGCTTCGAGTACATCGAGGGCGAGGCGATCGCCTACCATCTTTCCGACCTCGGAATATGCATCTCCACAGGTAGCGCCTGTGCGAGCGGTTCGCTCGATCCAAGCCACGTCATCCGCGCGATGGGCGTTCCTTTCATTGCCGTGCACGGCTCGGTCAGGTTCTCGCTCAGCCGCTATAATACCGATTCCGATATCGATTACGTTCTCGAAAAGCTGCCGCCAGTGATAAAGAATCTGCGGGACCTTTCCCCGTTTGGGCCGGATAGCGACCCGACGACTTTCAAATGAGGTATATGCCATGAGGATTTTGCTTTCCATTTTCGCGGTTGCGATGCTCATCGCCGGAGGCTGCCGGCGCGAGGATGTCCGCGAAGTGACGATAGAAATCAAGGGACTCGACAGTGCGAACCGCGCGAAAGTCGTCCAGGCCCTCAAAAAGTATGGCGGGGTTCGGCAGGATTCGTACAAGTGGGATATCCCCTCCGGCACGGTCACTCTCTCCTACGACTCGATGCAGGTCGCGCAGACCAACCTTCGCATGGCGATAGAAGCGGCCGGTCTGGAGGTCGTCTATCCAGAAAAGGCTCCTGGCTCGAAGGCCGGCCACTGAACTTGCTGTGCGCTCGGGGCGAGTCGTCATGTTGGCTTTTCTGCAACGGGTTTCGGCGTGGCTGTCCAAGTACACGCCTGCGTTCGTGGGGTGTGTGGCCGTAGCCACGTATTTCGTTCCGGAAGCGTTCGCGTGGGTGCGCGGGAATGTGCAGACTTCGATTTTGGGAGTGATCATGCTCGCGATGGGCATGACGCTCAAGAGCGAGGATTTCCGCATTCTCGTTTCCCGGCCGCTCGACATCTTGATCGGCACTCTTGCCCAGTTTTCGCTGATGCCTCTCATAGCCTGGAGTCTCGCCCACGGCCTCGGTCTTCCCAAGGCCGTCGGCGTTGGACTGATGCTGGTGGGGTGCTGTCCGGGCGGAGTTTCTTCAAACATCATGACTTTCCTTTGCAAGGGCGATGTGGCGTTTTCGGTGGGCATGACTTCGCTTTCCACTGTAGCCGCGCCTTTCGTGACTCCGCTTCTCATGATGTGGCTTGCTGGCGAAAACGTGGATGTTGATGCGGCAGGCATGTTCAAATCGATTCTTCTGGTGACGATTCTGCCGGTGGCCGTGGGTTTCGGATTGAACGCATGGCTCGGGCGGCGCTCCGCCTACCGCGAGGCGGTCAAGGTGATGCCGGGCGTGGCCGTGCTCGGGCTGGCCGCGATAGTCGGCGCTGTCGTGTCGGCGCACGGCCATCGGTTCGCATCGTCGGGTGCTCTTGTTTTCGTGGGCGTGTTCCTGCACAATTCGCTCGGCTATGCTCTCGGATATCTCGTCGGTCTCGTGTCTCGCTTCTCCAAGCCCAAGCGCCGCACTATTTCGATCGAGGTCGGCATGCAGAATGCGGGCCTTGCCACGGTGCTCGCCGCGCGGCATTTTCCGCTTCTTCCCGAAGTGGCGATCGCTTCGGCGGTTTCGTGCGTTTGGCATTCCATTTCCGGCGCGCTCATGGCGGGCATTTTCAATATGGCCGATGCCGCGGTTTCCAGAAGGGCGAAATGAAAATCCTTTTCTTGTGCCACGGGAATATTTGCCGCTCGCCTATGGCGGAGTTCGTGATGAAGGAACTCGTCCGTCGTGCGGGCAGAAGCGATATCGAGGTCGAGTCCGCCGCGCTACATACGGATGAAATCGGCAGCGACATCCACCATGGCACGCGCGCGAAACTCCGCGAGCAGGGCATCCCTTTTTCGCCCAGGGCGGCTTGGCTCCTGACCGCCGCAAAAGCGCGCGAATACGACCTTTTGATTGGAATGGACGATTACAATATCGCCGATTTGCGTCGGCTCGTCTATCCGGAAGACCGGACGAAAATCCGCAAGCTGCTTGAATTCGCCGGCGTCTCGCGCCCGATTGCCGATCCTTGGTATACCGGGAACTTCGACGCAACCTTCGACGATGTTCTCGAAGGCTGCACAGCCCTGCTGAAAGCCCTGCCCTGACCGGTTTTGCCATGGCCCCCTCCTATCCGCCAATTTCGCCACCGGCCTGAAGCCAATCGAGTGATTGGCGGACGGCAGAACCTCGCGAAGCCCGCGCCCTCGCCCTTTTCCTCGACCTGGACAACGCCGCCATGTTTGGATGTGCGGGGAATGGGGAGCGGGGAACGGGTAATGGGAATCTAAAACCAATGTAAGGAATTCGTATGAGCAGTAAAGCAAAAATCTCGAGATCGGTAGTGGCGGGGTTTCCCTCGCCCGCCGAGCAGTACCAGGAACCGCCACTCGACCTGAACGAGCTGCTGGTGAAGCGTCCGGCGGCGACGTTCTTTGTCCGCGTCCAGGGCGACTCGATGATCGGCGAGGGAATACACGACGGAGACCTCCTTGTGGTTGACCGTTCGCTCCGTCCCGCGTCTGGCGATGTCATCATCGCCTGTGTGGACGGCGACTTCACCGTAAAGACATATCGCCGCGACAAGGACGGCGTTCGTCTTGAACCGGCTAACCCCGACTTCCCGGTGATACAGATCAAGCCGGGGCATCAACTCGACTACTTCGGCAAGGTCACGGCCTGCATACACAGATTCGTCGGAAAATGATCGGTCTCGTCGATGTAAACAACTGCTTCGTGTCGTGCGAGCGCGTGTTCAACCGCTCGCTCGTCGGGCGTCCCGTTGCCGTCCTCTCGAACAACGACGGATGCTGCGTCGCACGGTCAAACGAGTTCAAGGCTCTCGGCATTGCAATGGGTACGCCCTACTTCCAGCTCAAGAACCGCGAAAAGTCAGGCGAGCTGGTGTTCTGCTCATCCAACTACGAACTGTACGGCGATATGTCCCGCCGTCTCATCTCGATCCTTCGGGAGGAGGCTTTGGACGTCGAGCAGTATTCCATCGACGAGGCGTTCATTTGCCCGCCGATTCCGGCGGACAAGGTAAGAGGGAACAGGGAAGAGGGAAGAGAGGAGATTGCAGCGTGGCTGCTGGATTACGGCAAGCGGCTGCGGGCGAAGATTCTCCGCTGGATCGGACTTCCATGCGGCATCGGCTTCGCGCCGACAAAGACCCTCGCCAAGATAGCCGACCACATCGCCAAGAAGCGTCCAGAGGGCGTATTTGTGCTTCCCGACGACCCGACTGACATTCTTGCCTCGCTTCCAGCCGACGAAGTGTGGGGCGTGGGACGCCGCCTCGTCGTGAAGCTCCGCGCCGAGCAGATATTCACGGCGAAAGACCTGCGCGATGCACCCGACGATGTAATCCGCTCCGTCGGCGGCGTGGTGCTTCTCAGAACGGCGCTGGAACTTCGCGGCGTTCCGTCCAACGAGGACAAGGACTACGACGCAGACCCCGACAGCGTGAGCTGTTCGCGCTCCTTCGGCGAGCCAGTCACGACGCTCGACGGACTTGCCGAGTCCCTTGCCTCGTTTACCGCGCAAGCGGCTACAAAGCTTCGCAAGCATAGTCTCCTGGCGGCGGGGTGCAATGTGTATGCGCAGATTTTTCATTCGGGCGGAGGAGGCGATTTCCTTGGCCGCACCGTGATGTTCCCGACGCCCACGGATGCGACGAACGAGATGCTGAAGGCGATCCGCGAGGAGGTGGATGCGCTCTTCATCCCAGGGACCCGCTACCGCAAGACGGGCGTCGTGTTCTTCGGGCTGGAGAAAGTCGGCACGGCGCGGCAGTTGGACTTGTTCTCGCCGGTCGAGAAATCAGAGGCGTCGCCGCTTTACAAGGCCATCGACTCTCTCAACAAGCGGTACGGCAAGGGAAAGGTGTTCTCCGCCGCCGAGGGGCTGGGCGAGAGGTCTTGGAAGATGAAGCGAACCAAGCTCTCGAAACGTCCAACCACCCGTTGGGACGAGTTGATGACGGTGAGGTAATTGCGTTTTAGTCCGGCAATAGGGCTATATTGCAGCCTTTTCTGTCAGCTTGTTGGCTATTCTGGTATCAATTTGGCATTCTCATCCTACCCCATTGACAAAACGCCCTCAATTATGGTATCATATTGACATGAAAAACTTTGACAAAATTTATGAGGCTGCCGCAGAACGGTATGGACTCATAACGGTGGAGGATGCTGCAGAACTGGGCATCCACCGCAAGCAGTTGCTTTTCTGGGAGGCGAATGGTCGGCTGGAGCGGTGCGGACGCGGCGTGTACAGAATCAAGTATCATGTTCCTACGCCATTCGACCATTACGCGGAGGCGGTCGCACTCGTCGGCCGCGACGCCATTATATACGGCGATGGCGTCTTGGCCATGCACAACCTTGGCCTTGTGAATCCAAAGCAGATTCAGGTTGCGGTAGAAAAGCGCGTTCGCAAGAGTCTGCCTGAATGGATACGCCTTGTAAAGAAGGCGGACGGCGTAAAGGAGGAGATGTTCGAGGGAATTGCCTGCCAGACGGTCGCCGACGCGATTCGCACATGCAGGGGGACGGTAATGAGGGAGCGCCTTGTGGATGCCATCGACGAGGCGGAGCGCCAGGGGCTTGTCGGTCGGCAGGAGTATCAGGAACTAAAGCGGGAGTTTGCCCAATGAATCGTCCAAACACGTGTACAAATCTCATCAAGGCGATAAACAGGATAGCGGGGCCGCAGCGCGATGCCCTCCGGCTCGGACGAGCGCTCGCCAACGTCATTGTAGCGCAGATGCTCCCCGATGGTGTCGTCAAAGGCGGAAGCTCGCTGATGTTCCGCTATGGCGGTGACATGACGCGCTACACACGCGACATGGACACGGCTCGCGTAATGGAGCTGGATGCCTATCTCGACAAACTCGAATCAAGCCTCAAGGCGGGCTGGAACGGCTTTACTGGAAGGCTGCAGCGCGTCGAACCGCCACATCCAGCCGGCGTTCCGCAGGGCTATGCGATGATTCCGTATGACATAAAGCTCGCATACAACGACAGAGCGTGGCAGACGGTCAGGATCGAAATCGGCCACAACGAAATCGGCGACGCCGACGAAGCGGAACTTGAATATCCTTCCGACATCGCCGAAGTGCTGGAGCAGCTTGGATTTCCACGTCCGAACCCTATTCCCGTAATGAAGCTGCCTTACCAGATTGCACAGAAGCTACACGCCGTCACGACGGAGGGAGCGGATCGACCACACGACCTCATCGACCTTCAGCTCATGTGCGGGCATTCGCAGATTGACCTTTCCGAAACCAAGGCGATATGCATCAGGCTCTTCGACTATCGGCGCAGGCAGTCCTGGCCACCGACTGTTGCAAAAGGTTCGACATGGGATTCCCTTTACGAAGATGCAGGGAATGGACTTGATGTTCTCCCAACCTGCGACGAGGCCGTCGCATGGGCGAATGACCTGATTGACTCTATTGACAAGGCATAAGGAGGTGAAAGCCATGATGGAAAACATAGACAAGATGGCGCGGGTCGAGCGGTTCGACGAGAAGATACCCAACACCCGCGCACCGTACCACGTGACGTTCCTCGTCAAGGTCGATGCCTCAAAGCGCGTAGCGGAGCTGGCAGCGTAATATGAACATGGAGCAGAGAGCGCAGCAGTATGCAGAAATCCAGAAGCTTGAGGGCTTGCTGGCGTATGCCGTTGCGCACGGAGATAAAGCCGAAGAGGAGCGCATCTGCGCAGAACTGGTGAAGATGGTCGAGGGCTTGTAATAAAGGTCAAGAAAGGAAATAGCATGAAGACAATTGTTCTGTCAATAGCAGCGGCATTAGCCGCTTCGAGTTCTGTAGGTTCCGAGACGGTAAAGCTTCCGACACCCGACAAGGATTCGGGCGTAACCGTCACGCAGGCGCTCAAGGCTCGACATTCCGAGCGGGCGTTCCAGGACAAGGAACTCTCGCCCGAGTTGCTTTCGGGCGTACTGTGGGCGGCAAACGGATTCAATCGCCCCGACAAACGCACAAATGCTACGGGCCTCAACAAGCAGGAGATAATGGTCTATGCGATCATGAAGTCAGGCGCTTATCGCTACGACGCGACGGGGAATGCGCTCGTCAAGGTGTGCGACGAGGATCTGCGTCCGGCCATCGCCGGGCACCAGTCGTTCGCGGCGACAGCCCCCGTCTCCCTCCTTATTGCGGCTGACGTGAGCGATCCGATCTACACTGGTGCGCGAAGCACGCTTTCCACGTACGCCGCGGGCATAGTCTCCGGGAACATCGACCTGTATTGCGCGGCCAACGGACTCGCCACGGTGTGCAGACGTTCGATGGACAACGACGCGCTCAGGAAGGCGCTAAAGTTGCCTGATACGACAATCCTTCATCTCAACCACCCGATAGGATATCTGGCAGACGGGAGGGACACTTCGGTCGGCGCGTCGACTGCGAAAGTCGAGCGCAACCGCGAAGCGATGCGGCTCTTCGAGAAGTGCATCAACACGAACGATCTAGAGCTGGGGCGCAAGCTGATTTCGAAAAAGGCGGCGTTCGATACGCCTGTATCGCCGACCCCGCTCTACGGGGCGGAGGGATATCTGAGCGTTGTGACGCTTATGAGAAAGAGTTTCCCCGACGTGCAGTGGAAGCTCGTTGACATGGTGGCGGATGAAAAGACAGTCGCAGTGCAGTGGGAATGTTCCGGAACGTTCAACGGCGACGAGCCGTTTGCGGGGCTTCAGCCGAACGGACGCAGGTTCTCAACGACAGTCATGAACTTCTACACGTTCGACGACGATGGAAAGATATTCAAGGATGTCGCCGCGACTGGCATCGCGGGAATTCTGAAAGGCATTGGAGCGATCAAGTAATAACACCAATGAAAGGAAAACCACCATGCTCAGACTTAACTGCTTCTTTCAGGCCAAGGAAGGTCGTCTCGACGACGCTCTCGCCGCCGCCAAGGAACTGACAGCCGCCTCGCTCAAGCAGGACGGATGCATCGCATACGACGTGTTCGCCTCTGCGACACGTCCCGGCGTTCTGCTCATCTGCGAGACTTGGCGCGACGAAGCTGCGCTTGCCGCGCATTCGGCGTCCGAGGTGTTCGTAAAGTGCGTCGCCGTCATCAATGACTGCGGTGAGATGAAGATAGAAAAGTTCGAGATGTGATGTCTCCTCGCAGTAACGTATTTGCGCTGATGAATCATTGCATGGCGATGGTGGCTTGTGGGTGCGCCCGTCAAAGATGTTCTTCGAGACCATCGAGCGTGATGGTAAGACAATGAAGAGGTTTGAGTCGATAGGGGAGAGCCTATGACTACAGATTTCGACAAGGCGAGAAAATGGCGGCGGGTGCAGCTGGCTTGCGCAGTTGCACTTGTCGTTCTGGTCATAGTGGGAGTGTTCAAGATGGCGGCGCACACTTACCGCAATCGCGACAACCTGCCGTGCATTGTCTTGTCCCTCATTACATGCGTGGCGGGCGGGGTTTTGGTATAATATGC
>JAGCPM010000195.1 GCA_017965685.1 Kiritimatiellia bacterium
ACGGCAAGGTCAGCCGACTCGTGGACAACGAGATCAGCGTGTTCGACGCGTCTTGGGCCCCCATCGCAAGACGCTATCCCGCGACGAAGCGGCTCATAGCGAACCTGCCCAGCGTCGAGGTCGGCAGCGTGATAGAGTACAGCTACGTTACGAGGGTAACCAACGCTCCCGCCGCATTCTACGGCAAGTGGTCTTTCGATTCCACAGAACCGGTAGACAGGATGCAGCTCTGGATCGACGGCAAGCTCGTGAAGGAGACCGTAAGACCGCCGGTCATAGTGTCCGAGCCAATGATGGCGGATGGCGACCTTTGGCAGGACAGGGTGATCGTTTCGAAGGGCGACTGGAACGAAGCGGCGAAGATTCTCCGGAAGGCGGCCAGAGTCGATGCCTACTGCGAGGAAGGACCGTGGGGCCGCACGATGAAATCAATTCGCGACTGGATGGCGAAGAATGTCAAGGTCGCAGGCCCGAGCCTGTACGAAACTCCTGTCGACTCGCAATTGACTCCGGCCGGCACAGTCCTGAAAGAGCGTTATGCCTCGCGGCTCGATTACGTCCGCACGATGTGCGCATTGCTTAAGGGCGCGGGATTCAACGCCGATATCGTGTTCGCCGCGTTCGATGCGGGCGATCCGGAATCCATAAAGAATCGCGATGTGTCGGAGAAGCCGAACGTCAGGGCGTTCGCGAACCCTCTCGTCAGGGTGCGCGAAACCGAGGGTGGTTGGCTCTGGTTCGGCGGCGACGTCAAGGCGACCTATATCGGCACGGAAAACGAATACACGCCGATTGGAGCCACCCCGTATGCCGATTGCCGCTTCTTCAATCCCGAGACATGCGGTTTCGGCGTGGTTGAGTCGGCCGAAATGTCCTATGTGCCGTCCGAGCGCAACACCATAAAGGTCACCGTCCGTGAGAACGGCGCTGTGGATATGGACTACTGTAGCGGCATCACCGGTCCAGGCGTAGCGGCTTTCCGCAAGAAATACGCCGAGATGCTGCCCGAAGACCGGCAGCGCCACTACCAGAAGATACTCGGCGAATTGGCGCAATCGGCTTCTGCCACGAGCGAGCTGATCACGGATATTGAGGGCTATCCGGCGACGATGAGGTTTTCCGCCTACATACCGGACTACGCTGTTGTGAACGGCGACTCGATAACGCTGACTCTTGCGATGTTCTACGACCAGATGTATCCGCTTTCCGCCGGTAAGCGCAGATATCCCATCGGCATATCCGCAGTCGATTCGAATGCCGACGAGGTGGAGATCGTCTTCCCTGAAGGCTACACCTTGGCCGAACATCTGCCTGAAGAGTTCACGTTCACGAATCCGCTCGATCCGTCGCAGACGCTTTACAAGGCAACTGCGCAATCCGAGATCGTGGATGGGCGTCTGGTTGTGAAACTGCACAGGGAGCGTTGCAAGGCTCCGTATCTGTCGTTCGCTCCAGGATACGCGCAACTTTTCCGCGACTGGTCGCGCACGGCGTCGTCGCGTTCCAACAGGACGATCACCGCACGAAAGGAAGGCAAATGAAAAAAGTTTTGTTCTGGGGCCGGTTCGATCCCGGCTATTCGCGCAATCGCGTCTATGCTGCGCTGTTCAGAAAGCTTGGCTGGGAAGTCGATTATTTCCTCGTCAAGGTCTGGCCCAGATTGGGCGACGTCGAGGCGGTGTTGAGGGGTGTCGGAAGGAATGGACTGCCCGATCTCGTATGGGTGCCGGTATGCCGCCAGCGCGACATACTCGCCGCGTGCCGCTGGGCGCACGCCAGAGGAGTGAAGGTGATTTTCGACCCGATGATCTCGGCATGGGACAAGAAGGTCCTAGAACAGAAGAAATGGAAGGCTGAGGAGCGGCGCGCCAAGCGGCTTCTCAAGCTCGAAAAGAAGATGATGAATGCGCCTGACATGGTGACGTGGGATACGTCCTGCCATCTCGATTTCTGCGCAAGGGTGCTGAACGTGCCTAGGGCGAAGATGAGAGTCTTGTTCACGGGTACCGACGAGAAGGTCTTCATGCCGGTCGATACTCCGCCGCGCAAGGAAGGCGAGCCCTTCAAGGTCCTGTACCACGGTGCTTACCTTCCGCTCCACGGAACCGAGTATATAGTGGAGGCTGCGCGCATGACGCAGAACCTGCCCGTACAGTGGGACTTCCTCGGCTGGGGAGCGTACAAAGCGGCTACGGAGGCGAAGGCCGCCGGGCTCAAGAACGTAAGGTTCCTCGAGAAGGTGCCGTACGTGGATGTGCCGAAGGTCATCTGCTCCCACGATATCGTGCTTGGAGTGTTCGGCACGACCGAGAAGGCTTTGCGCGTCATCGGCAACAAGGTTTATGAATGCATGGCTTGCGCGCGGCCTACCGTCAACGAGTTCTGCACCGGCTATCCGCCGGAGGCTAAGGACTGCAAGGCGATAAAGTTCGTTCCGCCGGGCAATGCGGAGGCGATAGTGAAAGCAGTCGAGGAATATCGCGCCGACTGGGCCAACCGCGATGTGTATTTCGCCGAGGCCAGGGATTTCTTCGAGAAACATCTTTCAATGGCCGTCATCGAGAAGCAGCTCGCCGGGATTCTCGCGGACCTCGGATTCGGCGCCTGAGCCTTCCAGACTCATTGACTTGACCACCGTAGATTTGATATAATACATACACGAAACAAAAATAGCAAAGGAGCAAAAAATGAAGAAACTGATGATTGCGTTCGCGGTTCTCGCGATGGGCCTTTCCGCTGCAAGGGCGGACTTCATCTGGAACTGGTGGACGACCAGCAACGAGGGCACGCCGCAGAAGTCGGACTTTAGGGGTTGCTCGCTCGGCATTGCCTCAAAGTTGGGCGATGTGAGTGGTGCCCAGGTCGACCTTCTGTTCAACAAGGCCACGAATGTCCGCGCTGGTGCGCAGGGTGCCATCGGCTATTCCCAGACCGAGACCCTCCGCAATGGCGTGCAGTTTTCGTTCGTGAACAAGGCGAAGGGTGCGGCTCTCCAGCTCGGTCTCATCTGCATCAACGATGAAGGCTTCCTGCCGTTCTTCGTGTTCTTCAACTTCTCGCCAAAGTATTTTGGCGGCCAGGGAGCGCAGGCTGAATAATCGAAGTGACAATCGGCCGGATATGCCTCGGCC
The DNA here is from genome assembly GCA_017965685.1 of Kiritimatiellia bacterium. Lineage (GTDB taxonomy): Bacteria > Verrucomicrobiota > Kiritimatiellia > RFP12 > UBA1067 > UBA1067. Next base: position 3,132 of record JAGCPM010000195.1, read on the forward strand.
GAAAGCGACAATCCCGCCGTGCATTCGCGGCGGGATTTCTTATCGTCTTTGGGACCGCATATCCGGCCGCTTTGGTTGACTTGAAGGGCACAGATTTGATATACTACACAATTCCATTTCAAACATAGGAGAAAATGCAATGAAGACAAGCGCGAAGAAGCTGGAAAAATGCAGGGTCGATATTACCGTCAAACTGGACGCCGAAGAGGTGAAGAGCGTGGTGAAAGACGTGGAAAAGGCGTTCCTCAAGGAAGCGAGCCTTCCTGGGTTCCGTCCTGGCAAGGTGCCTCTGGAGCTCATCCGCAAGAATTTCGCCGACAGCCTCAAGCAGGCTACGCGCAATGCGACGGTTGAGAAGTATGTGGGCGATGCCATCAAGGCGGAGAATATAGAGCCTTTGAATTCGCTGGGCTACAGGGATTTCACCGACCTTGAAGACGGGGCGTCTTTTGTTATCGGATTTGAGGTGGCTCCGGTATTCAAGCTGCCGACCTATAAAGGACTTAAGATAGCGAAGGCGGACGCGACCGTCGCCGACAAGTCTGTTGAGGAGCGTCTCGAGCAGTTGAGGGGCGCTTACGCCACCTACGAGGATGCCAAGGAAGGCGAGAAGGCCGCCGACGGCGACCTTGTGCAGATCGACTACAGCGGAACGGTAGGCGGCAAGCCGATACTCGAAATCAACGCCGAGGCCAAAGTCGTCGCGTCTGGAGAAGGCTTCTGGACCCAGCTCGAGGAAGGACGGTTCCTGCCGGAAATCCTAAAGGCCATCAAGGGCATGAAAGCCGGCGAGACGAAGGAGGGTGTCAAGGCGGTGTTCGACAAGGATGCCGCGCCAGAGGGTCTCAAGGGCGCGAAGGCTCTCTACAAGGTCACGCTTAAGATGATCCGTAAGCGCGTGAAGCCGGATGATGCGGCGTTTGCCGAGAAAGCCAAGGTCGCCAATATCGACGAACTCAGGGCCACGATCCGCAAGGCTATGGAAGAGCAAGCCGTCAAGTCCGAGGCCGTCAGGCGCGAGAACGATGCGATTGACATGCTTCTCAAGAAGGTGGATTTCGACGTGCCTTCCTCCATGTACTCCAAGGTCGGGCAGGAGTTGCTCAATCAGTATATCGAGAGGGCCCGTCAGGCGGGCCTCGACGATGAATACATCAAGAAGAACCACGCCAAGATAATGGAGGAAGTGAAGGAATCGGCCCTCAGGCAGATCAGACTCTGGTTTGTGTTCGAGGCGATCGCCAAGGCCGAGAACATCGAGGTCAAGGAAGGCGAGAACATCGGTACGAAGGTCGTGGATCTCGTTTTGGCCAACTCGAAGTAAGGGACCGCCATGAAAGCCTACGCAATTCCATACGTCATAGAGCAGTCCAGCAAGGGCGAGCGCACCTACGACATCTACTCGCGCCTCCTTCTCGACAGAATAGTCTTCATTTCGGGCGAAGTCCATGACGAGATGGCGAATGCGGTGATCGCGCAGCTTCTTTTCCTGCAGTCGCAGGATCCGAAGAAGCAGATCAACGTCTATGTGAACTCGCCCGGCGGCAGTGTCACGGCGGGCCTTGCCATATATGACACGATGCAGTTCGTGACGTGCCCGATCGCGACATTCTGCGTCGGACAGGCGGCTTCGATGGGTGCGGTTCTTCTTTCTGCGGGAACGAAGGGCCTCAGGCATGCTCTGCCCAACGCGAGGATAATGGTCCACCAGCCTTCCGGCGGCGCCGAGGGCAAGGCAACCGACATTGAGATCACTGCGAAGGAGATATTGCGCCTCAAGGAGCGTCTGAACAGGATACTCGCGAAGCACTCCGGACGTAAGTACGAGGACGTCGCGGCTGATACTGAAAAGGACCTCTTCATGTCCGCTGAAGAGGCTGTCGAATGGGGGCTCGTTGACAAGGTTATGACGGTCGACGAAGGGAAGAAGACCGAATGAAGCGTGGCGGCAAATCCGGCGAGGGATTCGGAGAGGAGGAGTTTTGCTCCTTCTGCGGGCGTTCCAGCCTTGAAGTCGGAATTGTGCAGGGCGAGGACGCCAACATCTGCGTGGACTGCATCAAGCGCACTGGCGAGATAGCAAAGGCTTTCGAAAGGCGCCAAAACGCTGGCGGCGCTCCCAAGCCGTTGCCGCCCACTCCGACGCCCAAAGAGATAAAGGCCTTCCTCGACCAGTATGTCATAGGACAGGAAGAGACGAAAAAGGTCCTCGCCGTAGCGGTGCACAACCACTACCGCCGCCTTGAGGCGACAATGGCAGCGCAACGCAAAAGACCGCGCAACATGCCGGCTCCGGCCGGATTCCTCGGCTTCCAGGACGTGGAAATCGAGAAGTCGAACATACTTCTAATAGGGCCTACAGGCTCTGGCAAGACTCTTCTCGCCAAGACTCTCGCGAGAATGCTCGGAGTCCCTTTCGCGATAGGCGACGCCACGGTGCTGACCCAGGCCGGATACGTCGGCGAGGATGTCGAAAATCTCGTGCGCTATCTTCTGCAGAACGCGGATGGCGACGTGGAGCTCGCGCAGAGAGGCATAATCTACGTGGACGAAATCGATAAGATCGCCTCCAAGACGGACAATGTCTCAATCACGCGCGATGTCGGCGGCGAGGGTGTGCAACAGACTCTCCTGAAACTCGTTGAAGGGACGATATGCCGCATTCCTCCGAAGGGCGGCAGAAAGCATCCAGATCAGGAATACATCGAAGTCGACACCTCGAACATCCTCTTCATCTGCGGTGGCGCGTTTGTCGGGCTCGACAAGATAATCGGCGAGCGCACCGGAAAGCGTGCGATTGGTTTCGGCGCCACTATCGAGCCAGAGGAGAAGAACCGCAAACCGGCTGACAGGCCAGGCGACATAAACCCGCTGGAAGTCCGGCCCGAGGATCTTGTGAAGTACGGCCTCATTCCTGAGTTCACGGGCAGACTACCGGTCGTCACTTCCATGAAGGAACTGACCGAGGACGACCTCGTGCGGGTCCTCACCGAGCCCAAGAATTCGCTCGTCAGGCAGTACGAGAAGCTTCTCTCGATGGACGGCGTGCAGCTGGTGTTCGAGAAGGATGCGCTCAAGGAACTTGCCAAGGCTGCTGTAGAGCGCAAGACTGGCGCGCGCGGTCTGAGGGCCGAGATGGAAAAGCTGATGGTCGACATCATGTACGATGCGCCCGGCAACGACAAGATGCGGCGCGTTACAGTGACGCCGGAAATGATCAAAGAAAAATGCAACTGACGCTCCTCAAGTCCAAGCTCCACCGCATAAGGGTGACGGAGGCCTGCC
>JAGCPM010000196.1 GCA_017965685.1 Kiritimatiellia bacterium
CATCAAGCTTCTCGACAGGCTGGAGACTGTCGCCGATGAATTGGCCAGGACTCCGCACGTGCTCTTGGAGGTGAACGTCTCCGGCGAGAAATCGAAAAACGGACTCAGACCCGAAGACCTTCCGGCATTCCTGGAGCATGCCGGGAAGGAGTGCTACGACGTCTCGATCGAGGGTTTCATGACCATGGCTCCGTTCAATCCGGATCCGGAGGCGGCTCGTCCGTATTTCAGGAAGCTTCGCGAACTGCGCGACGAGATGGAGCAGAAGTTCTCCATGCCGTTGCCTCACCTTTCGATGGGGATGAGCGGCGATTTCGAAGTCGCGGTCGAAGAGGGCGCAACGTTCGTCAGGCTCGGCACGATACTTTTCGGCGACAGGCCGAAACTGCAGCGTATAAGACCGTCCGAGCCCGAGCAGTCGGAAATCGGCGCGAGCGTTCCAAGCGATGAAACGGTGCGGATACTGGATTGAAGAGTAATGCGGCCTATTGAATACATAGTGCGCGAAACCGGCGAAAGGAGAACCGAGTCCGTCATGGGGGGCGGGGCACTCCGTTTCGCGTACGAGACCCTGCTCGGCCGGACGCTGTGGCCGGTATTGTTCGGCTCGAAGGCGGTGAGCGCGCTGATGGGGCTCTATTACGATTCGAGGCTTTCTCGCGGCGCGATAAAGTTGCTCGCCTCGATTCCAGGTTGCAAGGCGGACGAGGCGGAGAAGCCGATTGGCGAATACGGATCGTTCAACGAATTCTTCACCCGCAGGCTGAAGGATGGAGCACGGCCCGTCGGGGAGGGATTCGCAAGCCCGGCCGACGGAAGGTTGATGCTGTATCCCGATGTGGGCGCGGACGATCCAATTCCGGTCAAGAAGGCCGTTAAACCGCTGAAGGAAGTGCTTTGCGAAGAAGCTCTCGAAGGGCGGTTCGATGTGGCCGTGGTGCGTCTCGCGCCTGTCGACTACCACCGCTTCCACTTCCCCTGCGACATGGAGCTTGCCGGCGAAACGAAGGTCGTGGCGGGCCGGTACGATTCTGTGAGCCCGATTGCGCTCGCTGTGCGGCCGGACGTCTACGCCGGCAACGAGCGTCAGATTGTGAGGGGAGTCGCGGGCTTCGGCGAAATATGGATGGTGGATGTCGGCGCGTTCGGTGTGGGGACCATCGTGCAGACCTTCAAAGGCGCGCGGCAGAAAAAGGGTGCCGAGAAAGGCTATTTCAAGTTCGGTGGCTCGACCGTGATTGTGGTGACACGCGCCGGTGCGGTCAAGTATTGCGCGGATATCGTCCGCAATTCCGCGGAAGGCGTGGAGACTCTCGTCAAGGCGAGAGAAAGGCTCGGCGATGCCTAGGGCTGTCGCGATGATCTTCCTCGCAGTCGCTTCGGCGTCCGCATGGGCGTCGTCCAACAAGTCGCCCAGCGTCTGGTGGGAGGATTCAACCGAGGAATACGTCTTCAAGACCGACCTCACGAAAAGCAAGGGCGGTAAGTTCATAAAGGATGCGATGCGGCTCATGGCGGCGATGAGGAAGAGCTACGAAAGCTACATACCGCCGGAGAAGAAGATCGGCCGCTGCACCGTGAAGGTCTTCAAGACGCTCGACAGCTACAGGGCCTATAGGCGCTCGACCGGCGAGAATGACGAGATGAGCAGCGGGTTGTGGGATCCCAATCGCGAGGAACTGCTCATATCCGCCGAAGACAAGGAGCAGGCCCAGCGCACGATGCGGCATGAGGCGTTTCACCAGTATCTCCACTACGCGACCGGGCGCGGCGACCACGCGATATGGTTCAACGAGGGCCATGCCTGCCTTTTCGAGGAGGTTCGCTACGACGCCGCGAAGAACACCGTCAAACTGATTGAGAATCACGTGCGATCGAAGTGGGTCGAGAAGTGTCCCGAGCAGATTGCCGCGAGGCTGCGTCCGATACTCTTGATGTCGCAGGGGGAATATTATTCCGGCGACGTGAACCTGAACTACGTGTCGGGATGGGCTCTCGTGTATTTTTTGGAGCGCGGTTCGTACGCGTGCGATGATTTCAAGGTCTACCGAGACGTCGTGCCGCGCTACCTTGCGGCGATGAAGAGGGGCGAGGATCCGAATAAGGCGACCGCCTACGCGTTCGCCGCTGTCGCCTCGGCGGAAAGAGATATGGAAAAGGACTTCATGCGATTCTGGACAAAGTACCGGAAGCTGGCGGCCAACGCCCGCGAAAAAACGAAATCCAAAGAACAAAACGAGATCAAGGAGGCGAAGAAATGAGCACGCCATACTGGCAGAAATGGAACAAGGCATACAAGACCGAGCTCCTCGGCAATATCATGCCTTTCTGGATGAAGCACGGTTTCGACCGTAAGAACGGCGGCGTATACACGTGCCTCGACCGCGACGGTACGCTGATGGACTCCACGAAGAGCGTGTGGTTCCAGGGCCGCTTCGGGTGGATGGCCGCGTACGTCTACAACAACGTGAAGAAGGACGAGTCCTTCCTCGCGGCGTCGAAGAGCTGTTGCGAGTTTCTTGAGAAACACTGCTTCGACAAGGACGGCCGCGCGTTCTTCGAAGTCTCAGCCGAGGGCAAGGGCCTCAGGAAGCGCCGCTACGTGTTTTCCGAATGCTTCGCTGCGATGGCGTATGCGGAGTACTCTCTCGCGTCGGGAGACAGAGCGTGGGCGAAGAAGGCAGTCGAACTCTTCAAGCGCATCAGGAAGTTCACATCGAATCCCGCGAAGTGGATGAAGTCGAAGTACGAATCCTGCGTCGAGGCTCAGGGCCATTCTCTCACGATGATACTCATCAATGTCGCGAACGTGCTCAAGCAGGTGTCGGACGACAAGGTCCTCGACGAGCAGATCACCGAGTCCATCGAGAAGCTCGTGAAGTATTTCATCCACCCCGAGTTCAAGGCGCTTCTCGAGACCGTCGGTCCGAACGGCGAGTTCATCGACACGATCGCCGGCCGCACGATTAATCCCGGCCATTGCATCGAGACGAGCTGGTTTCTTCTCGACGTCGCGGTCGAGCGCAACGACGAGGCGCTCAAGGAGATCGCTCTCAAGATACTCGACTGGTCGTGGAACTGGGGCTGGGACAAGAAGTACGGCGGCATTATCTCGTTCAAGGACTGCCGCAACTTCCCGCCGCAGTGCTACGAGCAGGACATGAAGTTCTGGTGGCCGCAGTGCGAGACGATCATCGCCGCCGCGTACGCCTACAAGCTCACCGGGAACAAGAAGTACGAGAAGATGCACAAGCTCGCCGGCGAATGGGCGTGGAACCATCTCAAGGACAGGAAATATCCCGAGTGGTACGGCTATCTGCATCGCGACGGCACCGTTGCGCAGCCCGCGAAGGGCAATATCTTCAAGGGACCGTTCCACATTCCGCGCATGCTCGCGAAGACGTGGCTCCTCACGAAGGGCATGTGATGGTTCTTGAGCTGAGGGGCCTCAAGGTCGATTGCATACTCGGCGACCTTCCTCACGAGAGGGAGGTCCCCCAGACCGTGACAGTCGACGCGGATCTCGAGATCGACGATCTCGCGTCGCGCACAGATTCTCTTGCGGACACGGTGGACTACGCCGCGCTCGCGGGCGAAATATCGCGCGCGCTAGTGGATGCGAGATGCAGGCTGCTCGAGCGCGCGGCGAGAATTGTGGCCGGAACGTGCCTTGCCAAGGAGTGTGTAAAGGCCGTGAAAATAGCCATTCGCAAGCGAAATGGCGTTCCTGGACTCGATTCGGCCGGCGTGCGGCTGGAGGAAAAGAAAAAAATATGAAATTCACCCTTGCGCAAACAGCGGAAATATGGTAATATTCACTTAACGTCGGCGGAGGTAACGGATTAAAAAACCGTGCCGCAGGCGAAACAAAAAGGATCAAACAGAAATGGCTACGACAAAGAAAGCCCCTGCGAAGAAGCCCGCGCCCGCCAAGAAGGCGCCCGCGAAGAAGCCCGCCCCTGCGAAGAAGCCGGCTCCTGCGAAGAAGCCCGCTCCCGCCAAGAAGCCGGCTCCTGCCAAGAAGCCTGCGCCCGCGAAGAAGGCGCCCGCTAAGAAGGCTCCTGCCAAGAAGGCGGCCAAGAAGTAATCTTCCTCCGGCTTTGTCGCCGGATCAAAACGGATCACGCGCGGCCATTGCGGTCGTGCGTGTTTCTTTTTCTACACAAGTTCAGCGAGAATCGTGTCGCAGACTTCCCGTCCGCGCGGCGTGAGAAAGTAGACCATTCCAGATTTGGAAAGCAGACCTTCCTCCGCAAACCGGTCGAGCGTTTCGCGCCATTCGGGAAAGAGAGCCGTGTCGAGTCCGTAGCGAGTTCTCAAGCGAAAGATGGTTCTCTCTACTCTGTCGGTCTTTGCATCGACGAAAGACTCGTTTCCCGAATCCGTGCGGACCAGTCCTGTCCTTCCGTGCGCACCGTTCCCAATGCCTATGTAGTCCTCTCCGAACCATACGGCAAGATTGTGGCGGCACTCGAAGCCGGGCTTGGCATAGTTGGATATCTCGTATCTTTCAAGGCCCATCGTCTCCAGTATTCCCGTAATCGATCCGATAGCGTCCATGGTCTCGTCGTCGGAAGGGAAGGAGAGGTTGTTCTTTGAATTCGAGAGGCGTGCGCCTGGTTCGAGAATCAGCGAGTAGACCGATATGTGGTCGAGCGGCCATTCGCGTAGCCGGGAATAGTCGCTCCTGTCGCTAGGGTATCCGGCGATCAGGTCTATTCCGCAATTGCTGAATCGTTCGCGTATCTTCATGAACGCCTTCAGCGCTTCGTTGGCGGTGTAGGGCCTTCCCATCGCCTTGAGTGTCGCATCGTCAAGCGACTGCACGCCCATTGAGATCCGGTTCACTCCGATTGAAGCGAGTTCGTCCAGTTTTCTGTCCGTAACGTCGAGCGGATGCAATTCGACAGTGAATTCGGTGCGACCCCCCAGCAGTCCGGCGATGGGTGCCTTGAGTTGCCGAAGGTCGCACAGTGCCGGCGAGCCGCCGCCGAAATAGAGTGTGTCAATCGGCGACGCGACGGCTTCAAGGCCGGCGGCCACTTTCTCTATGTACGTCTTTCGCTCGTCGGGCGTCGATCCAGAACGCGACTTGAGCGCGCAATAGGAGCATTTTGACCGGCAGAAGGGAAAGTGGACGTAGACGTTCTTCACGCCTTCAAGAGGTCCTTGACGCGGTTCGTCTTCTCCCACGGAAAGATGTCGCGCCCGAAGTGTCCGTAACTCGCGGTATCCTCGTACCGCCATCCTTTGGGCGCGGTCAGTCCCAGATCCTCGATCAGCATGTATGGACGGAAATCGAACACCTTTCCGGAAGCGAGGATCTTCTCGATCTGCGCATCGGTTATTCCGTGGGCGGTCCCGAACGTCTTCACGCAGAAACTTACCGGCCTGTCGACCCCGATAGCGTACGCCACTTGTATCTGGCAGCGGTCGGCGAGTCCGGCCGCGACTATGTTCTTCGCCGCATAGCGCGCGTAGTATGCGGCCGAGCGATCGACCTTCGAGGGATCCTTGCCGCTGAACGCGCCGCCGCCGTGCGAGGCGAGCCCGCCGTAGGTGTCGACGATGATCTTTCTTCCCGTGAGTCCAGAATCGCCGCATGGCCCGCCGACAACGAACTTGCCGGTGGGATTCACGAAGAATTTGGTCTTGCCCGTCAGAAGTCCCGTAGACGCCAGGTATTCGCGCGCTATGCTTTTGATGAGGGCGTAGTTCTGCTTCGTCGCGCCTTCTTCAGTCGTCTGGTGCGAAAGCACCACCGTGTCGATGGCAACAGGAGCGCCGTTCTCGTAGACTACGGAAAGCTGGCTTTTGGCGTCCGGCCTAAGCCAAGCGAGCTTCCCCGACTTGCGCAGTCCGGCGAAGACCTTGAGAAGTTCGTGCGAGTACACGATCGGCGCGGGCATGAACGAAGGCGTTTCGTTCGTCGCGTAGCCAAACATCATTCCCTGCTCGCCCGCGCCCTGCTTCTTCGCGTTCTTGCGGTTCACGCCGCGCGCAATATCGGGCGATTGCGCGTGGAGATATGAAAAGTAGCGGAACGAGCCGGAGTCGAAGCCCTCGCCCTCGCGGTCGTATCCGATGCGGGCGGCAACCCTTCGGGCTATGGCTTCGGTGTCTATCTTCGCGAAATTCTTGCAGGTGATTTCGCCGAGATTGATGCAGACGTCCGTGCCTACGGCCGTCTCGCAGGCCACACGTGCGTTTCTGTCGCGCTTGAGGCATGCGTCGAGAATGGCGTCCGAAATCTGGTCTGCGACCTTGTCGGGATGTCCTTCCGAGACGGACTCCGAGGTGAAAATGTGGGAATGCGGTCTTTCCTTTGCTTTCATGGCCGGATAGTATATCATATTTCAGGGGTCTGATGCAATGATGCTGCGGCCGCCGAGGTTGACCGGCGGGAGGGGGATTTGATATACTACACCAAAAACCGAAACAGGGGAATGAAAATGGCGGATATCACGAACATAGCCTGGCAGGATTTCGCGCGGCTTTCGCTCGAAGAAAAGGTTCCCTACCTTTCGCGCGGCGATGGCGACGCAATGCCGTACCATACGCTTTTCGCCCAGCAGTTCGACAGGGGGCTTCTGGAAAGGCTCTGCACGCTGGCGAACCGAATCCGCTTCATAAACAAGTCCAAGGAAGGCGCGCTCTACCTGAAGAACGTTCTCGCGCACAAACGGGCCATGCTGTATTTCTCCCAGCCCAGCTCGAGAACCTTCCTTTCGCATCTGGCCGCATGCCAGATTCTCGGCATCACCACCGGTAGCGTGAGGGACGCCGCCACATCATCGGAATTCAAGGGCGAGAGCCACGAAGATTCCATCCGCACGTTCTCCTCCTATTTCGACATGATAATCATGCGCTCTCCGGAGCAGGGCCTCGCCGAAAAGATGGCGTGGGAACTTTCCAATTCCGAGCGTCCCGTGCCGATACTGAACGCCGGATCAGGCAAGGACCAGCATCCCACCCAGGCGCTTCTCGACATCTACACTCTCATCCGTTCCTTCGAGACCAAGGGGGGCATCGACGGCCGCACGGTCGTTTTCTGCGGCGACTTGAAGCGCGGCAGGACTGTGCGTTCGCTCTCTTACCTCCTAACCAACTTCAACGACATACAACAGGTGTTCGTCGCTCCCGGAGAGTTGCAGGTTCCGGACGACGTTACGGACATCCTCAAGGAGAAAGGCGTCAGGTACGAAATCGGGAACGACCTCAAGGCCGCCACGAAAACGGCCGATGCCGTCTATATGACGCGCATCCAGGACGAGTGGGATAACGCGAAGGGCGAGTCCGCGAAGATCGATACCAGGGCCTTCAAGTTCGGAGCCGAAGAGCTGGCCCTGCTCGGCAAGGACGCGATAATCATGCACCCGCTGCCGAGGCGCGACGAGATAGCGACCTGCTGCGACCACGACCCGCGTGCGATGTACTGGCGCCAGATGAGAAACGGAATGTGGATACGCGCAGCCCTCATCGCGACCGTGTTTGGATTTGAAAAGACGATAATGGAGTGCGGCTACTGATGGATGATGGAGTAGGAATAGTCGAGAGAAAGTTCCTTTCGCTGAAGCTGCCGGAGGAAGGCTTCCGGTTCGCTTCCGGCGGAGTGCTCAAGAAAATCGACGTCGCGTACGAGGAATGCGGCGCGCCGATGCGCGATGATAACGTGATATACATTTGCCACGCCCTCACAGGCGACGCACATGTGGCGGGAATCAAGCCCGGAGAAACGAAGCCGAGCGGATGGTGGGACGCCATGATCGGCCCAGGCAGGGCGATTGACACCAACCGCTGGCATGTGATTTGCGCGAACGTCCTGGGCGGTTGCTCGGGCACAACCGGCCCGATGTCCATCAATCCCGATACCGGCAAGCCATACGGCAGTTCCTTTCCGCAGTACACCTTCTCCGAGTCGGTGGAAGTGTTCAGGATGTTCCTCAGGCAGCTCGGGGTGAAGCATCTCGCCGCGCTCATCGGCGGCAGCTACGGCGGAATACAGGTGATGGACTGGATAACGCGCCACCCGGACGAAATGGACGTGGCGATGCTCATCGCGACGAGTGCCTCGTTGAACACGCAGGCCCTCGCTTTCGACGTCGTCGGGCGCTCGGCCATAACTGACGACCCTGACTGGAAGGGCGGCGACTATTATCTCGAGGGCGACGGAAAGGGTCCGAAGAAAGGCCTCGCCTCCGCCAGGCAGCTCGCCCATATAACCTACCTCTCGCGCGAACTGCTGCAGGATAAGTTTGAGCGCAAGCTGCAACAGAA
>JAGCPM010000197.1 GCA_017965685.1 Kiritimatiellia bacterium
CAGTCGCCACGGCCGCCCTTGCGAGTGCTGGCGCGTACGTTCCGTCGCCGCCCGAGCCGGTACCAAGGCCGCCAGGTCTCTGCACCGAATGCGTCGCATCCATCACGACGGGGTAGCCGAGTTCCCTCATTATCAGAAGGCTCCTCATGTCGGCCACGAGATTGCGGTAGCCGAAACTGCTGCCTCTTTCGCAAAGAACGATGCGTTTGTTGCCGGTCGATTCGATCTTGCGTATAACCTGCGCCATATCTTCCGGTGCCATAAACTGGCCCTTCTTGACGTTTATCACGGCGCCAGTCTCGCCAGCGGCGACCACGAGATCGGTCTGCCGAGCGAGGAACGCCGGAATCTGCAACACGTCGCAGACCTCCGCGACTCTCGGACACTGCCAGGGTTCGTGCACGTCCGTCAAGACCGGAACGCCGAACTTCTGGCGAATCTCCGCAAGTATCTCCAAGCCCTTGTCGATGCCAGGTCCCCTGAACGAATCAACGCTCGTTCTGTTGGCCTTGTCGAAGCTCGCCTTGAAGATGTAGCCGACTCCGAGCTTCTTCGACAACGCGACGAGCCTCTTCGCGAGATCAAGGGCCATCTCGCGCGATTCTATCACGCAAGGGCCGGCGATGAACACGAGTTTTCCGTCGCCGAACACAACGCCTTTGTCTACGAACACATTCTTCATTTCCCGGCTTCTTCCATTTTTGAGTCAGTCCGCCAGTGTTACTGCAGGCGCAATCGTCTCGAATTCGGTCGCGCTTGCGACGTATCCGCTCTTCGCCCTCGCCAGCTGCGAATACGCGAACGGATACTTGACCTTGAGCCAATACTCCATCGCCGGCTTCTTCTCGGAATACTTGGATGCCATGCGAATGAAAAGCGCGCCTACGATCGCCGCGATACCAGCATCGACCAGCTCGCGCGCATGGAGGTCATGGTAGAGCTTTCCTTCCGGATGCCCCTTTACATACTCCACGGCCGATTCGAGTTCCGCGACCATCTTCGCGACCTCGGACTTCTCGGACTCAAAAGCGGAAGTATCCACGCCCTCGTAGACATCGGAGACGACATCCTTCACGGTGCCGCCCATGACGCCCGCAATGGCCGCCACGACCTGAAGTTGCGAGGTACCCTCGTATATCGTGGTTATTCTCGCATCGCGCATGTAGCGCTCAACAGGATAGTCCTTCATGAAGCCTGATCCGCCCAGCACCGCAATCGCACCGTTCGACGTCCTCATTGACATCTCGGAGGCGTAGTACTTCGCCATCGGTGTAAGCATTTTGTTGAAGTTGGCGTGCTTCTTCATCCTAGCACGAACGCCAGTCGCCTCAGGCGTGCCTTTGAGCTTCTCGAACTTCTTAGTGAGGCCGTTTTCCATGTCAACCGACTTGGATGAGTAGTAGGCGAGCATTCGCGATGCTTGCAGATCTACAGACATGTCGCTCATAAGTTCCCTCAACGCCGGGAAGGTGTCGATGGTGACGCCGAACTGCTTTCTCGCGGCCGCATAGTCCCTCGCCGCCCTGTAGCTCGCCTCGCCGATACCCGTCCCCTGCGCGGAGATCCCGACTCTCGCGCCGTTCATGAGCGCCATGACATACGTGATGAGGCCCCTCTTGCGCTGGCCGACGATCTTGGCGGGAGCGTTATTGAACACGAGTTCGCACGTCGGCGAACCGTTGATGCCGAGTTTGTGCTCGAGGCGGCGCACCTTAACCTGCGGGCACTTCTCAACGAGCAGGCAACTCAAACCCGCGCCGTTCGTCGTGCCGGGCTCGGTCCTGGCGAGGACCAGCAGCACATCGCCACAACCATTCGTGATGAAGCGCTTGACGCCGTTCACGAACCAGTTGCCGTTCTCGTCCTGATACGCGCTCGTCTTGACGCTCTGCAGGTCACTGCCTGCGTCCGGCTCGGTCAACACCATGGCACCGGTATAGGTTCCGTCGCAAAGTTTCGGCACGTATTCCTTCTTCAATTCCTCGCTGGCAAACGCGTTGATGGTCTCGGCGATGCCCTGAAGTCCGAATATATTCATAAGCGCCGCATCAGCCCTGGACACTATGTCGTTGCACGCCGTGAGAATCGTGCAGGGCATATTGAGGCCGCCGAGATAATACGGTATCGTGCAGCCCGAAAGCCTGGCCTTTCCCATAAGCTCGATGGCGAGCTTAATTCCCGGCGCGTAGGTCACGGAGCCGTCCTCGTTCAGCACATTGCCGACCTTGTCCGTCTCCTCCGCCGTGGGCGCAATCCTGTTGCCGATTATGTCGCCGCAGACCTCAAGAGAGCGCTTGTAGTTGTCAACGGCGTCATCGGCGTTCTCCGGCGCGTAGTCGTACTCCTTCGCGAACTTGAAATCCTCCTCGAGAAGCGTCGCCACTTCTCTAAGATCAAGCATATCGATCGTCTTCTCGATATCCGGGCAGTCCTTGTAGAAATTGCTCATTGTTCTTTCCCCCTCAGCCTTTCGCCTTTATCGCCTTGATGAGTTTCGGGATGACGACGTTGAGGTCACCCACGATTCCATAGTGCGCAACTTTGAATATCGGCGCATCCTTATCGGTGTTTATCGCGATAATCTTTGCGGAGTCCTGCATTCCGGCGAGATGTTGCACTGCGCCGGAGATTCCGCAGCTTATGAACAGCGCGGGCCTTACGGTGACGCCAGTCTGGCCGATCTGTCTTTCGTGCTCGGTGTAGCCGAGGTCTACCGCAGCACGGCTTCCGCCGACCGCCCCGCCTATGGCGTCCGCGAGTTCGTAGAGGAGCTTGAAATTCTCCTTCGAGCCGACGCCTGCGCCGCCAGCGACGATTATCCTGGCACCCTTCAGATTGACGGTCGAATGCCTGCGGATGATTTCCACGACCTCGACGGGGATGTCGACGCCCTCGAGCTTCGCGCCGTGGCGGACGATCTCGCCCGTCCTACCAGCGACCGGGTCGAGCGGCTTCATCACACCTTCGCGAACGGTCGCCATCTGCGGCCAGTTGTAGGGGTTGACAATCGTCGCTATGATGTTGCCGCCGAACGCCGGGCGTATCTGGAGAAGGACGTTCTTGACGACTTTAGGCTCTCCGCCTTCACAGGCGCACTTCTTATCGGTGTAGTCGCCGATCTGCAGGTCGGTGCAGTCCGCCGTAAGCCCGCACCTAAGCGCGGAAGCGACCGCCGGCGCGAGATCGCGGCCCATGTGAGTGGCGCCAAATATCACGATCTGCGGCGAGCACTCCTTTATGAG
>JAGCPM010000198.1 GCA_017965685.1 Kiritimatiellia bacterium
CCTATCGCCAGCATCGCAAGCGGCGTGTTGAGCGACGCCATAAGCCTTATGCATTCGGATGGAACGGCCGGAAGCCTTACGGAGAAGAAGAAAAGCGGAAGCGCCACAAGAAGCCCGACCGTGCCTGGATTCACGAAAAGCGGCAGGAGCCCCTTCGCGCCCGGCTTTCCGGCCGGCGCGCCCTTCATGACGCAAAGGCCCCAACTCCACATGAAAAGGTTGAAGACCACCACGTATACGACCCCGAAGAAGACTCCATCCGCCCCGAAAAGCGCCTGCTCGAGCGGAAGTCCCATGAAGCCGGCGTTGGAAAAGACAGCCGCGAGCCGCAGCACTGCGCGGGTATCCGCATTGCGGTGCCGTATCGCCACGGTCGCAAAAAGGACAAGCGCGATATGCGCGGCGAATGCTATCGCGAAGGCGAGCGCGAGCAAACGCAGCGAAGACGGGTCGAACGGACGACGGAACGAATCGACTATGAGGCATGGCGTGACGACGAGCACCAGCACGTTCACCATGCCCTTCACCGCCGCCTCCTCCAGAAGGCGAAGCTTGCGGCACAACGCGCCTACCGCAATGAGCGAGAACAGCACCCCTACCTGAGTGGCGACAAAAAGGAAATTGTCCGCGATGGCATTCACTGCACCTACCCCTTCAGGAAGCCGTACTCAAAGATACGACAATATGTAACGCGGAGATTGGAGGAAAAGCCCGGTAGCCGCGTTCGACAGCTTTTCGTATACGGGAGAAGTGTAGACACGGTCGATCGCTTCCTCCAGCGAGAAGCCTTTCTCGTCGGCAAGTATCTGAATCATACTGGCCGTAAGATGCTCCTTCATATACTTGAACTCTTGTTCGGTGACTTTCGGATTTGTCATGCTTTCTCCAGTTTTGCGATGGCGCGTTCCGTACCGAAGAAATACTGGAAGGTCACGCCCTTCATGTATTTCAGGCTCTGGAGAAACTGGTCGAGCGTGATGTCGCCAGCCTCGTACTTGCCGATCTGCACACCGACCCGGTCGTTGGCGATCGGGCCATAGACAATATCGAAATCGTGGACGGGGCGACCGGTCTTGTTGTTGCGGTTCAAGAAGATGAAATCAGCCCATTCGCGCGTGTATCCATCAAACGCAAGAACCCGCAGCTCGCCGGAGGAAAGCAGTCTCTCGTCAAAGAGATATGTGTTCATGACAGGTGCGCCACCCTCTATGAGAGCCTTGAATTCTCCCATGCGCCACGCCTGCTCGCGAATTTCCGAAAGATAGAATCCGCGGCCGAAGTCCTTGTTGGGGCGTGACTTCGAGAGATCGATCTTCTCTATGTCGACGGTTGAACCGTGATATAGCCGTATCATAGAGTACCGCCTTTCCTGCGACAATAGGCAGCCACGCTTTCAACCATATCGCCAATCGGCTGGGTATGCATCACATCATAGAAGTCATGCGCCATCTTTATGGCATCGTACCGGTTCAGATAACGGTATGCCTCCGGTTCGGACATGGAATAATGGCTGGAAAATGCCGCTATGAGCACCACCATGTATTCCGCCACATCTCTTGCACTGAACATAACCAATCCTTTCGATTTACGGCGCGTATTATACCAAATTTGCGGGCGTTTGGCTACCCCTTCAGGAAGCCGTAGGCGTAGACTTTGGGTTCGATGTGCGCGGCGAGGCGCTTCATTGCGGCGCGAAGGTCGCCGAGTAGCCGCGTGTAAGTCGCGTCGCCGGATGACGAATTCATCTTCACCTTGCCCTTCGCATCGGTCGTCGAGCCTTGGAAGTAAAGGCGGATGTCATAGTATGACGCATCGGGGTTGGCATCGGGCTGGGCGTGGTAGTAACGCCAAAGCTCGCGCCCGGCATCGAGCACCGCCCTGGCAGGAGTTGTGAGTTGTGAGTTAAGAGTTGTGAGTTTTTCGCTCATGAAGTGGCTCTTGAAGCAGTCTTTGGCTCCAACCTCAGCCTCGGTGAAAGGAATCCAATGGTTCACGCCATCAGCCGACTTGATAAAATTCTTATCGCCGAAAAGCGAGAACACCTCACAATCGGACACAAATTCAAAATCAGCACTCACATCTGTGTTAGGACAAAGGTATTGATCCTGATAATTATACCAAAGCACTTCTATGCATTTACGAACTGCATAATACACGCAGAAACGCGCAACATTATGACGAGTAATCTCCGCATAAAAACGATTGGCTATATCATTCCTAGTCAAAGATTGACTTATGAAAATGCCTTCATTGTTCTGAACGTTTGTACCGTTCATTCTTAAATACGCAATCCGATCACCATGTCTATCATATCCTTCACGAAGCCATTCAATGACATTGCGATCCTCTGCGTAAGAACTTATACTCTTGGTGCCGATAAATTCACTCTTAGAATCATACAAATCCGTATGCGCCGCAGCGAACACATCTTTATCATTCAGTCTCCAAATAAAAAAGCCTATAGGGAACTTGCCAGAAACATTGTCAAATGTATTGGCTGGTGCCAAAAATGACCTTCCAACCCTACCTCTGAAAACCTTTCTAAAATGCTTGAAATTCGTCCCCTGCAAATGCTTAAGAGTTGAGAACTGACCGACCACACACCCTGATATGTCACTACTTATGCGCATTAAAAACAGTGCAAATAATTCTCTCGCCGCTGAACTTATAATCGGCTTATACTTCTTATACGCAAGGCTTTCAAATGATACACCAGATTTAGGTTGAATCGTACCTGGAATCATCTTTTTATTGCCTGCCTCCGCATACGGCGGGTTGATGTAGACGACAAGTTTCTTGCGCTTTTCGGGGTCGTCGATTATCTCTTTCAATCCTTGCGGCAGTGAATCAAACGAGTCGTTCAGGAAGTCAAACTGAAAGACATGGCTATCGAGGAGGTTCGCGCCGCCCTTGATGCGCTCGCGCATCACTTCCACATCCTGCTGGTCGAGAGTCGATGCCCATATCCTGTACTTGTTGTTGAGCCCGGCAAGCAGGTTGCCCGTTCCGGCGCAGCAATCCCAGATATAGTACTCGTCCTGCCAGTCCGGTCCAAGCTCCAGCTCAAGATAATGCTGCGAAAGCTCCACCCACTTCTTGGGCGTGAAGAACGAACCCTTCCTTTCGCGGACATCCTGTGGAACCAAGAGGTCGAGGCGGTTGACGATGAAGTCCCAGTAGTCCTTGCGCGGCGGACGCTTGTACCGGCGCCAGAATGCGGAGTAGGCGTCCAAACCGCCAGGCTTGAATCCGAAGGCCAGAACGTTGAAAAGATCGTCCTCGTTCTTGCGGCGGATGTTGTACGGCGTCGAAGAGCAGGCGTCGAAGGTTATGTAGAAATCGTTCGCCACCTTGTCGTCCACGACTTCCGGCGTTCCGTTATCGTCGATGTTCATCTCGGCGAGGTAGAAGTCGCGGTCATAGATGTTGTACTTCTTCTTAAGGACATCCCATGGCGCGGCGATGAGCGGCATCACGGCCTCGCGCCACTGCCGGTAGATGTGGGTGAAGTTGTTCTTGTTGATGAGAATCTTCGAGATGTCGCTGCGTCCAGACTTGAAGTTCGCCTTTATGAAACGCCTGAGAGCCGCGGCATCCTCCGCAAAATCGAAGAGTAGCCGTTCGCGGCGGATGGTCGTCTCGGCGAGAGAATAAAGCTCCTTGAACTCCTTTGTCTCGTGGTCGCTTGGGGCGACATTCCAGTTGAAGTCGTTCTGGCCGAAAACGTGAAGGACGGCATTGTAGGGAAGGAATGCAATGCGCTGGGCGTCGAAAGCTCCGAGAAACTTCGGCGGCAGGTGGCGGTCGGCTGTATGCTCGCCGCCGATGGTGAGAATGAGTTGCACGAAGCTCGCGACGATATCCTTCCTGTTGCCGGCCTTCGCCTCCGCCCAAAGAATCGGCTCGGCGTCGTAGCCGAGGGCGAGTTCTGTCGCGGGAACATCCACGCAGAAGTCGATGTTGCCGATAATGCGCGTGGTGTCGTAGATGCCGAACCAGTCGGCGGCGACCTTGTTTTTCAGCTCCTCCTCGCGGATGGACGTCGAATAGAACGGCTTCTCGCTCATGCTACTGTGGCAGGCCGTTCGCGAGCGTGGCGCCAAGGCCGCGCTTGACGGCGCATGCGGCATAGAGAGATTCCGCCTCGGCGAGATGCGCCGAAAGGTTGGCCACTCGAGTGGCATCGCAAGGATGGGTCGAAAGAAGTTCATCCAGCTTGGAGGAATTGCCGGAACCAAAGCGCTTCCAGAAATCGACCGCAGCCTTTGGGTCGTAGCCCGCCTTGGACATCAACATGAGTCCGATAAGGTCCGCCTCGTTTTCGTGCTTGCGGCTGTAAGGCAGCATCACGCCGTATTCGGAGCCGATTTCGTAAGCCTTCTGCGCGGTTTCGCTGCCCCACTTGGAAATTCCCAGAGTGCCGATCGACCGCAGAGTGCTCCAGCTAGAACGCTCGCCGCCGTGGCGGGCTATGGCGTGGCCGACCTCGTGCGCGACGACACAGGCGAGCTCCGCCTCGTTTGCGAACTTTTCCATCATTCCTGTGTACACGGCAACCTTGCCGCCCGGCAGACAGAAGGCGTTGACGGTGTCGCTTTGCAGGACCGTAAACTCCCACTCGAAACTCTTTTCGTCCGCGGCGTTCTTTATCGCCTCGCCAACCTGCTGGAGCAGAGCCTGCTGCCGCGAGTCGGCAGCGGGCGGAGTCTGGGCCTTGTATTCGGCATAGGCGCTCGCGCCAAGCTCGTTCTCGCTGGCGGCGGAAGAAAGCAGAAGCTGCGAGCGCCCCGTCATGGGGACGGTGCGGCATCCGGACGCGGCCGCGAGCGCGGCCAAAGCGAAAACAATAGACTTCTTCATGGCGATTTAACCGTTTTTCTATTGGAGGGAATCAATAATCCTTTTTGCAAATCCGGCTATTTCGGGAATTTCCAGCGTCTCCGCCGCGCCGGAATCTATGGCCGCCGCAAACTCTGGATTGACAGGCAGCTTCGCCGTCGCCTCTATTCCATAGCGCTCTGCCAGGGAATCGACCTTGGACGGCCCGAAAATCTCGATCTTCTTGCCGCAATCGGGACAGACGGCGTAGCTCATGTTCTCGACAAGGCCCAAGACGCGCTTTTTCAGCATTCCGGCCATCTTGATGGACTTCGACACGATCATCTCGACGAGTTCCTGCGGCGAGGAAACGACCACCACGCCATCTACGGGCAGCGACTGATAGACCGTGAGTGGAACATCGCCCGTCCCAGGCGGCATGTCCACGAACATCACGTCAATCTCGCCCCAATGGACATCCGTCCAGAATTGCTTGACCGCGCCCGCAATCACGGGTCCGCGCCAGACTACCGGATCGGACGGATTCTCGACCAGCATGTTGAGCGATATCACCCTTATGCCGGTGTTGGTGCAGCTCGGCTCGATTCCGTCGTCGTTCTTCCATGTGCCGCCGGCGAGGCCGAAGGCCTTGGGGATGGAGGGACCTGTTATGTCGGCGTCCAGAATGGCGGCCTTGAGCCCTGCCTTCTGAGCCTCCACCGCCAGCATTGTGGTGACGAAACTCTTGACTACGCCGCCCTTGCCGCTTGAGACGGCAATCACCTTCGCGATTTTCGACGCCGCGTTGGGTTTCGCGGCGAAATCGAAGTCTTCCTTGCGATCGTGGCATGACTTCGCGCAGCTTGAACAATCATGGGTACATTCTGACATATCGTATTCCTAACCTTGTGTCTTTGGCCGCATAGTGTATCATATCGCCGCCTGAAAAGTCAATGCGCCATGCCCTGCGAAAGGGAACGCTCCCATTCGCGGATTCTTTCCGTTATGTCCTTCGATGGCGTTGGCGACGACGAAGCGGCGATTTCATCCGCCAAAGCTTTCGTGTAGTATGGGAGCCGCCTCATAAACGCGGTCTGGCGCATGCGCTCGAAAAGGCCCTTCATATCCGCGCCGCTGAAGCCTTCGGTCAGGGAGGCGATGTGGTCTTCCAGACCTTCCTCGAAGCGGACCTCGCCCTTGTTCAGCATGCGATCCGCCATGAACCGTCTGGCGGCGGCATCGGGCATCCCCACGAATATCCTTACATCGAAGCGTCCAGGGCGCAAAAACGCTTCGTCTACTAGCCACGGCACATTTGTCGCCCCGATCAGGAGGATCGGGTTCTTGGATGAATCGATGCCGTCAAGTTCTTGAAGGAGCATCGCTATGACCTTGCGCGTCGTTTCGTGAACGTCTATGGTGCGCTTGGGAAAGAGTGTTTCAAGTTCGTCCATGAACACCACTGAAAGATCGTTCTTCCTGGCTTCTGCGAAGATGCGGCGGACGTTGCGCTCGGCATCGCCCGAATACTTGCCGAATATGTCGGCGGGGGTTATCGCGTAGAACGGCAGGTCCAGTTCGCCAGCCACCGCTCTCGCCAGCATGGTCTTTCCGGTGCCGGGAGGCCCGTACAGCAGAAGCCCTCCGCCCGGATTTATTCCGTAGTGCTTCGCCAAGGTCGCATTGCGGACAGGCTCTACCAGCCTCAGCGTTATCTGGCGCTTGACGTCTTCCATGCCGGCGACATCGGCTAGGGTTATGTCGCTTCTGGCGGCGGCGGCAGTCTTGCTCGCGGTGCCGGAAACCTTGAGGCTCGCGCCTGAGACCTTTTGTTCCCATTCCCGTATCTCGTCGAGCATTGCGCCATTCGCCGTTGGCTTGACGGATGCCACCGCCTCGTCCGCAAGATCGCGCGTATAGACGGAAAGGTTGCGCGTGTAGGCGAGCTGGCGCATGCGGTCCGCTACGCCGTTAAGGTCGGCTCCGCTGTAGTTGCGCGTCATCGAGGCGATGTAGCCGATGAGATTGGGCTCGTGCGGAATCGCGCCCTTGGCCAAAGCGGCGGCGACCAATCGGGCGCGCGCATTTTCGTCCGGCAACCCCACGAATATTCTGGAGTCAAAGCGGCCTGGACGCAGGAACGCCTCGTCGACGAGCCACGGCACGTTGGTCGCGCCTATGAGAAGTATCGGGTTCTTGGTCTGGTCAAGCCCGTCCAGCTCTTGCAATATGACAGAAATCACCTTGCGCGTCGTTTCGTGCACGTCTCCGCTTCTCGAAGGGAACAGCGTTTCCAATTCGTCGATGAAAACCACCGAAAGCGGGTTCTTCCGTATGCTTGCAAACAATGCGCGCATATTGCGCTCGGACTCGCCGACATACTTGCCGAACACGTCGGCCGCGGTAATCGTGTAGAAAGGAAGCTTGAGCTCGCCGGCGACCCCTCTCGCAAGCGTAGTCTTTCCTGTGCCGGGAGGCCCGTACAGAAGCACTCCGCCGCCTATCTTCATGCCGTAGCGGCGCGCCTTGCCCGGATTCTTTACCGGCTCGATCAGCCGCAGGCGAATCTGCTCCTTTGCGTCATCCATGCCCATGACGTCGGCGAGGGTGATGTTTGGCGGAAACCTTAGACGCTGCGGGACCGCCTTCTTTGAGGAAGACTCCTTGGAAGAGGATTCCGCCGGGCCGGGCGGTTCGTAATCAGACGAAAAAATCCGTTTCAGGGCCATCACAGCAAGCAACCCGGCCACACAGGCGAGAGCCATCTTCGCGACAGGGGGAATGACGGCCACGTTCGCGTCGAACTGGCGGATCGCCACAAGAGCGGCGAAAAGGACAAGGGAACAGGCGACGATATCAAGAACCCTGACCGCCAGACTGTGCACCGGATGCGGCAGCGAAAAATCGCCCGCTACTCCGGAAGCGATCGAGGCAACTATGTTCATCGCCACTAGAGTTACTGCGGAAACCACTATCCGTATAATGAATTCCGCGGAGGCATCCCTGCCCGCCGCGAGCGGCGTGCCCGATGCCACGCAGGCGATGCGCGCAATCGCGAAATCGGCGACGACCGGCAGGACGGGAAACAAGAGTAGAACTATCAGAGAGCGCACACAGCCGCCGCCATCGTTTCTGAATATGGCGGTAGCGAGTCCCTTCGCAGGGAAGAAGAGCAACATGGACACGACTACGCCGGCACCAAGCAGGAAATACGAGGCCAGGGCCACAGAAAGGCCGATCATGAAACTGGCGAACGACGGCCTGCCTGCCGATTTCTCTGAATTCATTTACGGGTTCCCTTGTCGTCAATATAGCGTATCGGGCGCGCGTCGCCGCCCGCATTGAGAGGCCAGCACTCGGGCAAGTCGGTGGAACCGGGCCCGTTCCAACCCTTCGAGTCGCGCGACACAAGCGTAACAAGATCGGGATTGGCACCCTTGTAGAAAGTCGGATCTACCTGCGGCGCGTCGCCGCTCAAAAAGCGCACCGTTTTAAGGGCGGAGCACCCCGCGAAGATTTGATCTCGCTGGAATTCTGGAACTCTTGCGAACGACACAGATTCGAGTGCTGTGCAATTTTTGAAACAAACCCTGCGCACGGTATGAAGGGACATTCCAAAAGACATCCGTCTGAGTTTAGTACAGTACCGGAAAATCGCATCGCTTAATATCTCAACAGTATCAGGGATGTTTATATCCTCAAGCTCCGGGTCGCCCTCGAATATCGACCAGTCATCGAGGCTTGTCAACTTAGGTGGCAGCACGACGCTCTTGAGCTTCGGATTGTGCCCGAAAGCCCAGTTGTCTATGCGGCAATCGTTGCCCTTGAACACGACTTTCTGGAGATTCGGGCAATCCGAAAACGCAGAGTGCCCGACATAATCCACGGTATCCGGAATGACAACGGATTCCAGCTTCGTCTGCATGAATGCGCACTCGTATACGGAGCGGATACCCTTAGGGAATTTGTATTGCTTCTTGTCGCGCGGGCAGAACACCACGGCCTTCGCACACTTGTCGTAAAGCACGCCGTCATTCGAAAGGTAGAACGGGTTGTCCTTGTTCACGCGCACTTCATTCAGATTCGGGCACAACTTGAATGTGACGCCTTGAATCGAGCGAACGTTCTTTATGTCTATGCTTTCAAGAGGCGTATCCCCAAATGCGCCAAGACCTATGTAATCGAGAGATTCCGGAATATCGACCCGCTTCAAATCCCTGCACTTCATAAATGCGTCATTGCCTACATATCGCACGCCTTCCGGAATTTCGACGTGCGCAAGCCCGTCGCATTCAAGAAATGCACGCCGTGCGATATTCCTTATGCGCATACCATCAAGTTCGGCGGGTATCTTAAGGTCGCCGACCGGGCGTGGCGTGAGAGCCACTTCGTTGCCATTGCCGATTTCTGCAATCCCGTTTACGACCCTGACCGTCCATATGCCCTCTTGCGTCTGTATCTGACGGATTCCGTTGCCCGGAACGAACTGCTCCTTTTCGCCGTCGCATTCAACGGACAAATCGCAATCGAAATACCCGCCGAGCTTGTCGTTTGTGGCTTCTATGGCAATGACGTTTTCGCCTTGCTTCAGCGCCTTTGCAAAATGTTGTACCGGTATATCGAAAGGCAGCCAGTCGAACTTGCAATATGGATCCGACCATATCAACATGCCGTTCAAGTACATTTTCATGCGGTCGTCATGGAAGGCGTGCGCAACTATGCGCGTTATGTTTCCGCCGGTCCAATTGAAGCGCTTGCGCAGGTAAAGCTTCTGTGTGGGCCACTCTGTGTTTATCTGGCCCCATCGATTCCAATGCGGCACGTAGTGTCCGAATCCGCCTTGGGCGCGTTTCCACTTGGAATCGTTGTAGCCCGGCTTTTCCCAGCCGTTCTGCAACTCGAACGAGTACGCCCACGCTTTCGGGTCGCGGTCGAGACGGGGAACGAGTATGGTCGTCGTTTTCGGCCCTTCCGGCTTCTTGTCTGCGGCGTACTTGTCCGCCTGCGCCTTGAAACATAAAGCGACTTTTTGCGAACACAATGTCCAACTATGCGGATAGTCGTCAAGCTCGGGATCGCTGTTCGTGGTTACTTCAATCGAATCGAGATCGACATCGCCTTTCGGCTTGTACAATCCAAGATAGCCGTAGGCCACGCCTTTACCAGGATACCTTCTGGATGGATTGCTGTAGAAACTACTGCCCCCGCACACCCAGACTGCGGCACCGTAGCCTTCCGGGAAATCGTACTCGACGCGAAAGACGGCTTTCGAGTCTGGAGGAATTATGCAGCGCGTCTCCGGAGGATAGAACTCTATTTTGTCGTAGCTTTTGGTGGAAGCTTCGCAAACTCCAACACCCGTGACACGCGCCTTGAAATCGCTTTTGGCCACTGGAGGCAACTTCGCCCGCTCGGCTTCGATTTTGGCGGCAAGGCTGGCGTATCCGCTGTCGAACAGCATTTTCCCGTCTTTGTGTTTTACGCTCTCGCCCTTTTCGGATAGGATCTTCTTTATTCTGGAGATGTATTCGTCAAGCGCGATTCCGCCGCCGCCGATTCTGCCGAGCTTTCTGCCGTCGGCGGAAAAGATTTCCACGTTCGGGACACCACCTCCGAAACAGAGAGCCTTCAAAACCCGCTTGTTGTGGTTTTTCTGCTCATTGCCGAGCGGATTGCGGCTCGGGTTGTCGAGATAGAGGAGCACCAGATTCTTTGCGGCGAAATCAATGAACTCCGGCTTGTCAAGGACCTCCGCACGAAGTTTCTTGCACCAGCCGCACCAATCGCTGCCCGTATTGAGGACGAAAATCGGTCTCGATGTTTTTCTTGCCTGTTCGAGCGCCTTGTCCCAATTCACAAACCACGCATCCGTCGGCCCTCCGCGCCACTCTCCGGAATTGACAGCCGCTGGCGGGGTCTTGCTTAGTCTCTCCTTGGCTTGAGCCTCCGTCTCACCAATGTAGCGTATCGGGCGCGAATTGCCGCCGCCGGCGCTTAGAGGCCAACGCCAAGGCAGATCGGTCGAGCCCGGGCCATTCCAGCCCTTCGACCCGCGCTCTACCTCAATGACGTAATCGTGTTTCGACTCTCCAAAAGGCTGACCGTCGTACGATGGCGCGTCGCCATGGAATACCACCGTCTCCAGTTTCGGAACCCTTGTGAAAAGATTGCGACCTACGGATTTCAAGGTTCTCGGGAATTCAACTTTGGTGATGCCCGTGCAATCCTCGAACGCATGGTGGCCAATCGCCCCGACCCCTTCTGGAATCTTCACGGTTTTGAGAGAGCAACTTCTGAAGGCGCTCATGCCTATTTCGCTGACCCCTTTCGGCATCTTGACATCAGTGAGCGTCTTGGGATACGCCACTAGAGTATTGCCGTTCCTTGAACACAAGACGCCGTCCTTCGACACAAGACCGGGATTGGTCTTTGAAGTCTCGATGCGCGAAAGCTGCGGCGTGTTGACGAAGAGATTGCCGATCCAGATATCCGACCTGTCGCAGTTTGCCATGTTCACCCTGTTCAGGGCCGTGCACCCCGTGAACGTTTCATTTCCGAGCGATTTGACGCTTGACGGCAGATCGACGGATTTAAGCCTTGAACAGCCCTTGAACGAGCCCCACCCCGAAATGCGGAGAAGCCCTTGCGGAAGATCAATGCTGGTCATCGTGTCGCAATTTATGAACGCCCTCTCGCCGATTGTCGCAACCTTGTGGCCGCCGACGACAGACGGTACTGCCAGTCTGCCGGAAGGCTTGGGAGAGATGCAAGGCGTTCCGCCGCTGCCGACGAGGATTGCATTTCCATCATCGCCAAGAATGTAGCGCCATTCGTATCCGTTAGCCTGGGCGGTACGGAAAGAATCCTTTTTCGCCGGAGAGGAGGACTTCGCCGAAGGTCGCGGCCGCCCGGACAGCATGGACGGCTGAGGCTCGCCGCTTACGAGTCTCGTCGGAGGATTGTTGTTGAATAGCGCCACGGCGAAGACCAGTGCGATTGCGACGCCTGCGGCAATCAGCCCGAAATGCCCGAACAAAGGAGCCAAGGCTGCCCGGATTTTCGCCTTTTTGATGGTTCCGATCCTGAGAGTCTTTTTGCGCACGGTCGGGCCTGAGAACGCCTCCTTCAGCATACGCGCGGCTTCCAACGCGCTGGATGGACGATCCTTGACCTTATGCGCCACCATGCGCGATATCGCATAGGAGAGCGCCGCCGAAACCTCTGGCCGCAACGTGCGGATATCCGGGAGCTCCTCGCCTTTTATCGCCTTCGCGAGAAGCTCCACGATGGTAGACTTCTCGCGCGGCCGTTTTCCGGTGAGCATCTCGAAAAGCACCATGCCGAGCGAATATATGTCGGCGCGCGCGTCGATGTCGTGCGAGTTTATCATCTGCTCGGGCGACATGTACGCAGGGGTTCCCACTATCATGTCGGTCCGGGTAACGGTTGTGTCGAGCCCGTCGCCTCGGTGGCGAGCTATCCCGAGATCGGCAAG
>JAGCPM010000199.1 GCA_017965685.1 Kiritimatiellia bacterium
CTGCCCAGGCCCGGCGACTGGATGGGCAAGGTCGAGAAGGCGTTCGGGGTGTTCGTCCTTGCGCTCGCCGCTTACTACGGGCTCCTTGCCTGGAAGGGCTTCGCGCCGGTCGATCGCGGTGACTCTATACAGCCTTCGCAGCTTATGGCCGCGCTGGAGAACTCCGGCCGTCCGGTTCTCGTGGACTGCTGGGCGAGCTGGTGCAAGAACTGCGCGGCCATGGAGAAGTTCACGCTGCGGAACTCCGATGTCGTCAAAGAACTCGAGGACTACACAGTGATACGCGTCCAGGCGGAAGACCTTCGCGAGCTGGTGAAGCTGCCGGGGCTCGAATCCATCAAGGGCCTTCCGGCGATTCTCGTGTACGAGTGACATCTGCCATGACGCGGCATGTTTCCAGTTCGCCCGATGGCGCGATTCTTTCGCTGCGCGCGCAGCCACGCTCGTCGAAAAGAGGCTTCGCGATAGATGGAGAAACTCTGAAGCTCCGCATAAGGTCGGCCCCTGTGGACGGCAAGGCGAACAAGGAACTCGTCGAGACGCTTGCCGATATTTTCGGCATTTCCAAAAGCCGTGTGAAGCTGGTGGGCGGCGACACGTCGAAGCAGAAGCGATTCCTCCTTTCCGGGCTTGACGCCGCGGAAGCGGAAGCCGTGATAATGCGGGAGGCCTCGCGATGAACGAGAAGTTCGACAGTTATTTCATGGCGATGGCCCTGAGGGAGGCGGAAAAAGCAGTCTCGGACGGCGAAGTGCCTGCAGGGGCGGTGGTCGTCGAGCCGGCGATAATCGAGCCTGCGCATGACGGGCATCCGCCGGTGTTCGATCCCGATCCTTTGGCCGCCACGATACTCGGACGGGCGCACAACCAGACCGAGATGCTCGCGGACTCTTCCGCGCACGCGGAAATGCTGGCCCTCTCGAGCGCGTTCGCAGCGAAAGGCGCGCCAAGGCTTGTCAATGCGATGCTGTTCGTCACGAAGGAGCCGTGCCCGATGTGCGCCGGCGCGATTGCGCTTGCCAGACTCGACAGCGTGGTGTGGGGGGTGGACGACCCCAAGCGCGGCGGAGGAACGGTCTTCGGCATATTTGAGCATCCCGTCATGAATCACCATCCGAGCATCGTCCGCGGCGTGATGGAAGAGCCATGCAAAGCGGTGATACAGGAGTTCTTCCGTGCATTGAGGGCCGGAAAGTGACAATCGCGGAAGAGAAAAAGCTCTTGCGGCGCAAAGCTCTGGAGATGCGCAGGGCGATAGGCGCCGCCGAACGCAAAAAGGCTGGACAGTCAATCGCCGGGAAGCTTCTCGATGACTCCGACGTGCGCTCGGCAATCCGGAAAGGCGCATGGATCGCAGTATACCTCGCGATGCCTGAAGAACTCGATCTTGACGTTTTCATACATTCCGCCCTGGATCGCGGCGCCAGACTTCTCGCGCCCAGATGGAACGGCGAGGGGTATTCGTTCGTGCCGCTTGGCAGGAGGCGCGATGGGACCCTTGAAGCGGCAACCGGCCGTTTCTCCGTCCGTGAGCCGCCTGCCGTGCAAGGGATATTCCGTCCGGAAGTGATTATCCTGCCGGGCCTCGCTTTCACCCCATCGGGTAACAGGCTCGGGTTCGGCGGCGGCTGGTACGACCGGCTTCTCGCCGATGCGGGCGATTGCGTCAAGACGATTGGAGTGGCCTTTCCCTGCCAGATGGCGGAATCGCTCCCTGTCGAACCCCACGACCGCAAAGCCATGCGCGTGCTTCCAGCCGTTTCGCAACATGCGCAAAATAGGGGGTTGAAAAACACGGTGGGTTTTGGTATACTTTCCATCGTGAAGAAAAACAATCGTAGCGTAAAGTATCGGAGAATACTGCTGAAGCTCTCCGGAGAGGTGCTTGGCAACCGCGAGACGGGCGAGTGTCTGGATTCGTCCCGGCTTGATTTCATGGCGCACAGGGTGAAGAAAATCCACGGCATGGGAGTGGAAATCGGCATCGTCCTCGGTGGCGGCAATATTTTCCGGGGACTTTCCGGCGCTGACAAGGGCGTCAACCGTGTCACGGGCGACTCGATGGGAATGCTCGCAACGGTGATAAACGGCCTTGCCATGATGAATGCGCTGGAAAGCGTCGGCGTGCCGGCGCGCGTGATGACGGCGTTGCCGATGGACAAGATCGCCGAGCACTACACGCAGCGCGGCGCGATGGACCATTTCGCGGCGAAAAGAGTCGTCATATTCGCGGGCGGGACCGGCAATCCATTCTTCTCCACCGATTCCGGTGCGGCTCTGAGGGCCGCCGAGATTGGCGCGGACGCTCTTCTCAAAGCCACTAAAGTGGACGGAATATATACGGCCGACCCGAAGAAAGACCCGAAGGCGAAGAAATACGACGAGCTCGACTATTCGACCGCGCTCGCCAAGCGTCTGAAGGTCATGGATTCGGCGGCATTCGCGCTTTGCATGGACAACAACATACCAATCGTGGTCTTCGACTTCTTCGACGGCGACGCACTCGAACGCGTCGTGAAGGGGGAGAAAGTGGGCACGATTGTAAAAGGATGAACAAAAGATGAATACGACAGAAGAAGTTCTGAACGACGCCAAGGCGAAGATTGACAAGAGTTTCGACAGCCTTAAGGGCCAGTTTGCGGGCCTGAGGACCGGAAAGGCGAACCCCGCCATGGTCGATCAGATCAAGGTTGACTACTATGGCATGGCGACGCCGATAAAGAACCTCGGGACGATTTCGACGCCCGAGCCCAGGCAAATAAAGATAACGCCTTTTGATCCGACGGTGC
The DNA here is from genome assembly GCA_017965685.1 of Kiritimatiellia bacterium. Taxonomy (GTDB): domain Bacteria; phylum Verrucomicrobiota; class Kiritimatiellia; order RFP12; family UBA1067; genus UBA1067. The sequence continues at coordinate 2,790 of JAGCPM010000199.1, forward strand.
TCCCCGAGATGAACAAGGCGATCCTCGCGGCGAACCTTGGAGTGACACCGCAAACGGACGGCAAGGTGCTGCGCATAACAGTCCCCGAGCTGAACGAGGAGCGCCGCAAGGAGATCGTGAAGGTCGCGAAGACGGCGGCGGAGGCGCAGAAGGTCGCCATGCGCAACGTGAGGCGCGACGCGAACGAATCCGCAAAGAAGCTCGAGAAGGACAAGAAGATTTCCGAAGACGACCTGAAGTTGGTTCTCGACAAGATACAGAAGGCGACCGACGCCGGCATCGCGAAGATAGACGCGGAGCTCAAGGCGAAGGAATCCGAAATAATGGCGGTCTGACGGAAAGATCATCAGGAAGGAGCAATCATGGCAGAAGAGACGAAAGAGGCTATCAGCACGGCGAAACCGCCGATCCTCAACCCGATTTCCTCGGCGACGTCAGTCCATGCGGCCACACTGAAGCTCAAACCGGTGATACGCAAGCCCGTAGTCGGCGCCGGTTCGCTGCCGAAGAACGGCATCAAGTTGCCTTCCCCCGCGAAGATTGCACCTCCGGCCGCCGCCGCGGTGTCGTCGCCTGCAACGCCTTCGCCAAATTCGCCTTCCGAAACGGCGAAAATCGAGGCTATGGACCAGCTTAAGCAAATGACGCAGCAGCTCAAGGGCGTCACCCAGCAGTTGCCGGCGCAGGCGATACTCCACAAGACAGGAATAATCGCCGATGCCGCAATGACCGAGGCGCAGAAGCAGGCCTCGAAGAGCCGCACGGCCCGCATTTCGCTTTCGGACGCCATCGGCGCCGCCCCCGTGAAGGAAGAGGCGAAGCCGATGAAGACCATAAGGATCAAGCGGCCTATTGACATTCCGTCCAGTTCAGCTACGCATGACAAGCCTGCCGTCGTGGCTCCTGTGGCGGCGGAGCCGCCTGCCGCCGCGGAGAGTCCTGACGCTGCGGCCGAGACTCTGCTGAGGCCGCCACCGGCACCGGCCGCTACCGTCACTCAGAAGAAAACTCTCAAAATCGCCCGTCCTGGAGGCGGCGCCGCAAAACCTGTGCCCAAGTTCGGCGTCAAGAAGCCCGGTGCCGCTCCTGCGGCGCCTGCCGCGCCGGCTGCGGCCGGTGGCGGGGATGCAGCGGTTGCGGATATTGCGGACATCCCGGATATCGCGGATATTCCAGCGGCTCCCGCCTTCCCGGCTCCGGCGGCCGGGGCTGTATCCGATGTCCCGAAAGGCGTAGCCATTGTTAGCATTGCGGTGCAGCTGGCGGCCTGCGTTGCAATGGGGCTCCTGGCGTGGCAGCTCTACCAGGATTACCTGTTGCCGACGTTCGTCGGCGGTTGCCAGTGAGGCGTTTCCTTTCCATAGTGAAGACCACGGCGCTGGAGGCTCTATCGGAACCTCTGGCGCTTCTCTTGACGGTCTCTGCGATGACGTTCGCCGCTCTCGTTCCGGCTATGCACTACCACCAGTTCGGCGAGAGTTCCCGGATGGCGAGAGATGCCGGCTTTTCCGCGCTTTTCATGTTCGGTGCGGCATACTCGATATTCATGACGGTCAAGGGTGTCAGGCGCGAAATCGAGTCCGGGACGATTTCCATGGCGTTTGCGCACGGTGTATCCCGCCGGGCGTTTTTCCTTTCCAAGGCCGCCGGGTCATATGCCGCTTTCCTTGTTTTCGCCTTCACGCTGATTCCGCTTTCTCTTACCGCCGTCAACGGGGCCGAGATTGGCGGACGCGTTGCGATGTCCACCGGATCAGTGGCAAGAATGTGGGGACCTTCGCTTTCGATAGCCGTCGCCGCAATAGTTGCTTCTCTTTTCGCCGGCGCGGTCGCGGACAGGTTTTTCCGGTGCCGGTTCGTCCCTTCGGCCTCGCTGTGCGCGCTCGCGATTTCGGTTGCGGGAATGTTCTACCGGCCGGACTTCCGCGAAATCGCCAGGCTCGCCCCCGCATTTGCGGCGCTCTTGATGCCGCCCGCCGTGTTCACGCTCGTGGCCGCCGCGTCGGCTTTCCGCTGGAAAGCCAATGCCGCCGCCGGAATTTCGGTGCTCGTCTTCGCGCTTTGGCTGCCCTTGCTCGGCAATTACTATCTGAGCGACGCTCTTTCGCATGGCGGGAAAGTGTCTTGGCTGTATGCCGCAGCGTCGCTCGCGGCTCTGCTGCCGTTGGCCGCCGCAGCCGCCATAGCGGGAATATGGACGCTTGAGGGCAAGGATATAACGGGGGAAAGATGACATGGAGCAGTCTGAAGGTGTAATCGCCCTGAAAGGCGTGTCGAAGGTTTTTCGAGATTTCTGGCTGAGGCCGACCGTCAAGGCTGTCGAAGGGCTCGACCTTTCTGTCGCGAAAGGCGAGGTCTTCGCGCTCCTCGGTCCGAACGGCAGCGGAAAATCCACAACGATAAAGATGATTCTCGGCCTTATGGCACCGAGCGGGGGAGAAGTCAGGCTTTTCGGACGCAAGCCGGATTCAGCCGTCGCAAGATCGCGCCTCGGCTATCTGCCGGAATTAAGCTACCTGCACCCGTATCTGACGGCGCGCGAGACGCTCATGTACTATGCGGGACTTTGCAACCTCGACCGCAGGACCGCCAAGGAAAGGACCGCCCAGCTTCTTGCAATGGTCGGTCTGGAAAGTGTCGCCGGAAGGCCGGTCGGCGGCTTCTCGAAGGGCATGGCGCGCCGCATAGCACTTGCATGCTCGCTTATCGGCAAGCCGGAGCTTCTTATTCTCGACGAGCCGACGAGCGGACTCGATCCCGTTTCGACCAGCGAGGTAAAGAGCCTGGTCAAGACCCTCTCTGCCGGAGGAATGACCATTCTCATGACATCGCACTTGCTGGGAGACGCGCAGGACGTGTGCGACCGCTATGCGATACTGAATTTCGGCAGGAAGGTCGCCGAAGGAGATTTGAAGACTCTCGGAACGAGCCTGCAGGACGTATTTCTCTCCAAGGTCGGCGTAGGCAGGGGTTTTGATGTTGCCGGTTTCCTGAAATGAAGAAATTTCTGGAGATATTAGTTCTTGAATCAAAGCGCCTCGTTCGCACGGGAACGGCGGGAATGCTTGCATCGGCGGCAGTCGCGTGGATGTTCGCGATGCCGTATCTGGTCAGATCCGATGGAACTGCGTCCGGTGCGACCGAGATGTACATGAAGTACTCTCTCGGCGGCGTGTTTGCACTCGTTACGGTTGCTTTGGCGGCCTCCGCCGCCGGTTCCATCTCGGCAGAGCGCGACGAAAAGCGCCTGCAGCTGACTCTTGCGAGACCGGTGAGGTTTTTCGTCGTTGCGCTTGGCAGGATGGCGGCGATTTCGCTTTGCGGTGCGGCGGTTCTCGCGCTCGCGACGGCCATACTCGTGGCAAAGATCGACTCCCGCCCATGCAGCAGGGTGTATTCGCCGAAGATGGAAAGTCCGCGCGAGGAAGCGTTGAGGCTGTATGACAGCGTGATGCAGGACCCCGGAATCGACGCGGAAATCAAGAAGGCTCCGAAGGACGCGATATTGCGCGTGCTTGAGCAAAAGGCTTGGGACAACTACCAGACGATTCCAAAGGGCCGCGATGCCGCGTGGAAGATGGGCGATGTGGACGCGAAAGGGCGCTTGATGTCCGTGAGGCTGCGCTTCACGAACAATTTCGACACTCGCGAAAAGGTTGTGGGCGTGTTTCGCTACGGCGGATTTTCGGGCTCGATCAGCAACGTGACCCAAGCCGTGGTCGCGGTGCCGCTCGATTCGCAGGAAGTTTTGCCGGAAGGAGACCCGTCGGTGCTGACTTTCTCCAACAGAGGGGAGAACACGTTGATGCTACGCCCGAGGCGCGACATAAAGCTTCTGGTAGAGGCCGATTCCTTTGCGATGAACGCCGTTCGCGCGTGGATTGTCCTCTCTTCAATGCTGGCGCTCGTGGTTGCCTTCGCCGTGTTTCTCGGCAGCGCTCTGGGAAAGGCGGTTGCGATTTTCACCGTCATGTCGTTCCTTGCGGTGACGGAGATGGGGCCAAGCGTTGTCGAGCAGTATCCTGATGCACTCGAAACCGACACTCGCGACCGCATATCGCTCATGGTGACACGGGCCGTCGGGAAGGTGACGAGGCCGGTCGGCTCGTTTACGCCTCTCGAATCGCTGGCGGCGAACGATATGGTCGAATTTGGGGAAGTGGCGAGGGCTGTCGGCGAGGACATGGTCGTCCTTCCGCTTCTTCTCGCGTTTCTTTCGGGCCTCGCGCTCTCTTTCAAGAAGGTATGACCGGCATGGAAATTAAACATTACGGAGCAATAGCGACGGTCGCGATGCTTGTCGCGAGCAATCTTTTCATGACATTCGCTTGGTACTGGCATCTGCGCCTCCAGAAGCCTGGAGGCTCGCACTGGCCCATGGCCATGATAATTCTCGTTAGCTGGATGATAGCCCTTGTGGAGTACATGATTGCAGTGCCGGCGAACAGGCTGGGCGCCGCATCGGGTCTAAATGTCGCACAGCTCAAGATCATTCAGGAGGTTGTGACGGTCTGCGTGTTCATCCCGTTCATGATGCTGTTCATGGGCGAGAAGTGGCGCTGGGACTACCTTTGGGCCTTTTTCTGCATGGTCGGCGCCGTCTATTTCGTCACCAGGGCGAAACTGTAGCTGGGAATGTGGAGAATCGGACTGGCGGGGATCGGACCCGCGACCCCAACATTAAAAGTGTCGTGCTCTACCAACTGAGCTACAGTCCGTCCGGGTCGTGAAAACGGCGCATAGTATATCATATATCCCCTTCGTAGCGCAAGGGCAAAAGTTCGTTTTTTTTCTACGAGATGTTTTGGTTTTTTCTGTTAATTGACATAGTAAATGCAACACCCCCAAACCCAAGGTGTTGCAGTTACTATGTCAAAC
>JAGCPM010000015.1 GCA_017965685.1 Kiritimatiellia bacterium
GGGTGCGAGCGTTATACCCGAGAATGATCCTACGGTTCTTTTCACCACGGCCGGAATGCATCCGCTCGTTCCGTATCTCATGGGCGAGATGCCGCATCCCGCCGGCACACGCCTCACCGACGTGCAGAAGTGTGTACGCACGGGCGACATCGACGAGGTGGGCGACGCGGCGCATCTGACGTTCTTCGAAATGCTCGGCAACTGGTCGCTGAACGACTACTTCAAGAAAGAGGCGATTTCGTGGAGCTACGAGTTCCTCACGACGAAGCTCGGTTTCGCCCCATCGCAACTTAGCGTGACCGTGTTCGCGGGCGAGGAGGGAATACCCGCCGACGACGAGGCGGTGGAGATATGGAAGAGCCTCGGCATTCCCGAGGAGCGCATATACCGCCTGCCGCGCGAGGACAACTGGTGGGGGCCGGCCGGTTCGACGGGACCATGCGGCCCGGACACCGAAATGTTCATCGACACGGGCAAGGATAAATGCGGCCCCGATTGCCGTCCCGGTTGCCATTGCGGCAAGTACATAGAGATATGGAACGACGTGTTCATGCAGTACAACAAGAACGCGGAAGGCAAGTTCGAGCCGCTCGGCCGCCACAATGTCGATACCGGCATGGGCGTGGAAAGGACGGTCTGCATGCTCTCCGGCGCGCCCACGGTCTACGATACCGAGATATTCGCGCCGATAATGGCGAAGATCGACGAATTGAGGGAACAGGGAACAGGAAATGGGGAACAGGCAGGGCTGAATCCTGAAGAGACGCTTCGCGCCCGTCGCATCATCGCCGACCACATGCGCACGGCGACCTTCATACTTTGCGACCCGAAGGGCGGCGTGAAGCCCGGAAACGTAGGCGCGAACTACGTGCTGAGGCGTCTCATCCGCCGCGCCGTGAGGTACGGAAGGCAGCTCGGAATCGCGCCCGGATTCACGCCCGTCCTGGCGGAAACTGTCGCCAACAAGTATTCGCACGTCTACCCTGAACTCGCCGCCAATCTTGCGCAGTGCAAGGCCGATCTCGAGGCGGAGGAAAACCGCTTCAACGCGACGCTCGACAAGGGCGAGGCGATGTTCAACAAGGTCGCCGAGCAGCTCAAGCTGCACGGCCAGACGCAGATCAGCGGCAAGACGGCGTTCAAGCTCTACGACACTTTCGGATTCCCGCTCGAGATGACGGTCGAGATGGCTACGAAGGCCGGACTTGCGGTCGACAAGGCCGGTTTTGACGAGGCGAATCGCAAGCATCAGGAGCTTTCCCGCACTACGAGCGCGGGCTCGTTCAAGGCTGGATTGCAGGATAACTCCGAGGTTGTGACGCGCATGCACACCGCTACGCATCTCCTGCACGCGGCGCTCCACAAGGTGCTTGGACCCACGGCGAACCAGAAGGGCTCCAACATCACGCCCGAAAGACTGCGCTTTGACTTTACGTGGCCCGAGAAGATGACCGACGAACAGCTCAAGGAAACGGAAGCGCTCGTCAACAAGTGGATCGCCGACGGCATTGAGGTTTCCAAGAAGACCACTACCGTCGAAGGGGCGAAGTCGGAGGGTGCGATGGCGCTTTTCGGCTCGAAGTACGGCGAAGAGGTGACGCTCTACACGATAGGCGACGTGTCGAAGGAGATATGCTGCGGGCCGCACGTGTCGAACACGAAGGAGCTTGGAAGCTTCAAGATACTCAAGGAGCAGTCCTCCTCGGCCGGCGTGCGCCGCATAAAGGCCGTCATAGGGAACATGTAAGGCAACAGATCGCGGAAAGATGAAGAAGGGCGAAATGAAAGAAGGCGCGAGGAACGGGGCGAGGGCGCTCGTGGAATCGCTGGAGAAGGCGGGGGTCGAGGTCCTTTTCGGCTATCCCGGCGGACAGGCTCTCGACATATTCAACTGCCTGACGGACGCGAAATTCCCGTTCGTCCTCGGGCGCCACGAGCAGGGCTGCGTGCACATGGCGGACGGCTACGCGCGCTCGACCGGCAAGCCGGGAGTATGCCTCGTCACGAGCGGCCCGGGCGCGACGAACACCATAACTGGCCTCGCGACCGCGAACATCGACGGCATACCGCTCGTTGTGATCACCGGCCAGGTTCCCATGTCGCTCATCGGCACCGACGCGTTTCAGGAAGCTGATACGACCGGCGTCGCCCGCGGAGTCTCGAAGCACTGCTTCCTCGTTCAGAGTGCGGACGAGATACCCGAGATCGTTGCGGAGGCCTTCTACATCGCCACGCACGGCAAGCCCGGACCGGTCGTGATCGACATACCGAAGAACTGCCAGCAGGGCCTCACCGCCGCACAGTATCCCGAGCGCGTCTCGCTCAGGGCGTACCATCCCGAAAGCTCGGCAACGTCGTCGCAGCTCGTGAAACTCGCCAAGCTCATCAACGAGGCCAAAAGGCCGGTGATCTACGCGGGCGGCGGAGTAATCGCTTCCGGCGCGGCCGGCGACGTGGCGACCCTCGCTCGCAGAGCCGGAATACCAGTGGCGACGACTCTCATGGGACTAGGCGCGTTCGACGAGCACGATCCTCTTTCCCTCCGCATGGCGGGAATGCACGGGACGCCCGCCGCAAACTGGGCGATGAACGAGGCCGACCTCATAGTCGCGCTCGGAGTCCGCTTCTCCGATCGCGTGACGGGCAAGATTTCCAAGTACGCGCCGAAGGCGAAGATCGTCCATGTCGACTGCGACCCCGCCTCGATAGGCAAGAACGTCTCGGCGGCGCTCGGAATAGTCGCGGACGTGAAGGACGTGCTCACGACCGTCCTTTCGCGCGTGAAGAGCGCGACGAGGCCGGAGTGGATGGCGAAGATTGACGGCTGGAAGAAGTCGCATCCCGTTTCTTGGGAGCAGATGCATCCGAATGTCATCATGCCGCAGGCGGTGATGGAGGCAATCGACAAGGCCACTAAGGGGCGCGCGGTGGTGGTGACGGACGTCGGCCAGCACCAGATGTGGGCGGCGCAGCATTTCCGCTACTCGATTCCGCGCCACTTCCTTACGTCCGGCGGAATGGGCACTATGGGTTTCGGCATTCCGGCGGCGATCGGCGCGGCGATAGCGAGGCCCGACCACAAGACGGTCGCGGTCTGCGGCGACGGCGGCGCGCAGATGACGTTCGAGGAGGTTGTGGTGGCCGTCGAGCACAAGCTGCCGGTCACGTTCGTCGTGATCAACAACGGTTGTCTCGGAATGGTCAGGCAGTGGCAGGAACTCTTCTACGGAAAGAACTATTCCGGCTCGATACTTACCGTCAAGGGCCGCGCGGCGAACGAGCGTCTTGAGCAGGATTTGAAGTACGACTACCTGCCGGACTTCGTGAAGCTCGCCCAGGCGCACGGCGCCGAGGCCTATCGCGTCATAGACCCCGCGAAACTCGACGCTACGATCGCGAAGGCGATAAGGTCGAAGCGCACGACTCTGGTCGAGGTGATCGTCGAGCCGCGCGCCAACGTGTATCCGATGATTCCCGCCGGCAAGCCGGTGAGCGAAATGGTGTTCAAGTGAGGAGAGAAATGAGCGAACATACATACCGCCTCAGCTGCTACGTCGAGAACAAGCCTGGAGTCCTCGCCAGGATTGTCGGGCTCATCTCCGGGCGCGGGTACAACATCCAGACCCTGAATGTCGGGCCGACGGAAGACGGGACTGTCTCGCGCATGAAGATAGACGTCCTGGGCACCGACAGGGTGGTGGAGCAGATAATCCTCCAGCTCCGCAACCAGGTTAACGTTATAGAGGTTTCGAGCAGGAAGATATGAAGACTCCCGACGAGAAGAAGATCGCGCACCTCGTGAAGTCGCTCCTGACCGAGCTTGGCGAGGATCCCGCGCGCGAAGGGCTCAAGAAGACTCCGGAAAGGGTGGCGAAGTCGCTCGTCTTTCTCACGCGCGGCTACAGGCAGAGCGTGAAGGCGGTCGTGAACGGCGCGAAGTTTTCGAGCGGCACGAACCACATGGTCATACTGAAGGATATCGAGCTCTATTCGATGTGCGAGCATCACATGCTGCCGTTCTACGGCAAGTGCGCGATAGGCTACATCTCGCAGGGCAAGGTCCTTGGCGTCTCGAAGCTCGCCCGCATCGTCGACATGTACGCGCGGCGGCTCCAGATTCAGGAGCGCCTGACCGAGGAAATCGCAAACGCCGTGATGGAGGAAGCCGGCGCGGAAGGGGTCGGCGTTGTGATAAACGCGAAGCACCTCTGCATGATGATGCGCGGCGTGGAGAAGCAGAACAGCGAAATGACGACTTCGGCGGTGCTCGGCACTTTCAGGAGCGACGCCAAGGTGCGCGAGGAATTTCTCTCGCTGATAAAATAGGGGGCCGGAACGATGGGAAAGGCGATATCGAAACTCACAAGGCTCATGACCGCGACCGCGGCCGCAGCGCTTGCGGCGTATATCTGGTACTGTTCAAACAAGGATGTCACCAACGTGGAGGTGAAGGGCGCCGTTGCCGAGGAATCGGCCGCGATACAATCCAGAGTGGACGACCGCTGCGAGGCTCTCGAAGTCAGGCTCGACAGAATCGAGGGCAAGATCGACAAGCTCCTCGAAATCGTCTCGCCGTGCCTTCCCGACGGCCTTGTCGAGGCCCCCTGAAATATCCTCAATCCTTCGGCTTTTCCTCCGCGCGCTCGCCGATCATGCGGATCGCGTCGAAGCCTTCGCCGAAGACGCCGATGACGCGGCTCTGGCTTACGAACGCCTTGGGGTCGACTTCCTTGATTATGCGGAATATCTCCGACGACTCGCTCATCTTGGCTAGAACGCAGATGACCTTCATCTCGTCGCCCGAATACCAGCCGTGCCCGTCCAGGAGCGTCATGGTGTGCCCCGTCGCGAGCGAAATCTCTAGGGCGAGCTCGCCGTACTTCTCAGAGAATATAAGGAACTGCACCGACCTTCGCCTTATGATGAGCGCGTAGGCGATTACGGCGCACTCGAAGCTCATCGCGCACACGCCGAACGCCACGAACCTGATGCGCTCGACCATCGGGCCGAACGTCGGTATGAACAGTCCGCTGGCTATTATGAGCAGGTCTGCGGTCAGAAGCGTGGCTCCGATCGGGATGTTGAAATACTTGTTCATTATCGAAGCCACGATATCCGTTCCGCCGGATGAACCGCTGCAGGAAAAGAGCGTCGCGATGGAAAAGCCCATTATCGCGCAGCCGAGGAGCATTGACATGAACTTCTCGTCGCCGAGTATCTTTACGAGCTCTCCGGTCGCCGGATCGGTCATTAGCCGCTGCGCGACCCAGAGGAAAGTCGTGAGCGCGACGCTGGCGTATACGGTGCGTGCGATGTATTTCCAGCCGAGAAGCCACAGCGCCAGGGCGTACAGGGCGATGTTTATCGAGGCGTAGGTTATCGCAACCGGTATTCGCGCAGCGTAGTAGATGAGGTTGGCGAGGCCTACTATTCCGCCGGTCACGATGTCGTACGGCAGTATGAACGCCGTTATCGCCGCCGCGTACACGGCGCACGCGAGGGTTATTATGGCAATCTGCCGCACTTCCTGCAACACGGTCTTTTTCTTGCGTTTCTTCGTGGCAATCGGTTCCATTTCTCATCCCTTTCTGCAGGCAGACTCATCCCTGCAGATGTGAATTATACCAAATCCTTCTCTTTCGCGCAAGGGGATGTAGCTCTGTTCCAAATGACTAATGACTTTCCCCATCCGCTACCCCTTGACGCGGATGGATGGGATGTGAAGACGCTTACCCGCTCCGGAGACTGTAGGAGTTCCGCCGCAGAGCGCTCCGATGGGGCTGCCATAGCCCTTGCTTGTGAACGTTAGACCTATTGAATAGGTTCCCTTCAACCTATTAAATGGGGAAGCGCCAACCTATTAAATGACTTTGCACCAAGCTATTAAATGACTTTACACAAAGCCATTAAATAGGTTTAGAGCTGCCTATTCAATAGACTAAGAGAAACCCATTAAATAGCTTTGCCGCTCGCTCTCCAGCCCATTCTCGCGCCTCATTCAGTAGCCTGGAAGGGACTGTCCCCATTTTGGAACGTTGCCTGTATTCTACGATATTTTGCATTTTCATTGATATAGCTCCAAACGGGGACAGTCCCCGGAGAAGTTATCAACAATGCCTTGTCGAGGGTCGAAAGAATACGGTGCGGAAAAATCTTGAAAAATCTTTTGGAGGGTGTGAAGAAGGAGCGGTGGCGCGATTTCCGATTGCGGTGGCGCGCTGGGCGGAATTGACGCGGGAGGCGCGAATAAAGTATACTTCACATTTCAAGGAAATCCAAAAGAGAAAATCCAAGACGGCAATCGGAACAGACTGGAGGCCATGAATGATGACGATAGAAGAAGAGCGCGCCGAGCTGTGGCTGCTCGCGAAGGGCATCCTGCAGGATTCGCGCGTCGATGCCGATGAGGCGAAGGTGATCAAGCGCTGGCTTGAGGAACACCAGAAGGATGGTGAGTTCGCCATGCTCATTTCGCGGCTTGACGCCTTTCTCGCCGACGGGCTGATCGATCCGCGCGAATCGGCGGCGATAGCGGATTCCATCGGACGCACTCTCGCGAATATGGCGCGAATATCAAAACCCCATTGACAAGAGTGGGCGAAATTTGATATACTTCATCTCGACGATTGGGAAGGGCATATCGTCAAACGGCTTGAAACAGCAAAGGAGTAATATGATGGGTAAGATAAAAATGATGTGCACGGCGGTCGCGGTGCTCGCGATCGGCAGCGCGTTCGCTAGCGAGAGCAACACGTTCATCTCGTTTTCGTCGACTGGTGATACGTATGCCGACGGAACGCCGGTGAATGATGGCGAATGGTATGTTCTCATCTCCAGCAACGATGGATCTTTCGGTGGATTCAACTCCGATGGCACAGTGGCCGTTGAAGGCCAGAAAGTGCACTGCCTCGCGCCTCTCGCCCTCAATGGCGGCTGCCGCGACTCGTTCTTCCAGATTACGCCCGATCAGGCGCCGACCGAGGGTTTCTACGCGGTCTATCTTCTCGATACTCGCACGAGTGCGACAGAGGTTGCAGAGACCAAGAATGCGGTGTACCAGAACCTGAAGGGCTGGACGCTGGCGGCAAAGGCTGATGCTTCCGAAGCTAGAGTGTATGCTTCCGGTTCGACGACCGACAGCGACAGTTTTGAGATCAGCGCGAGCGACCTCGCCGAGGCTGAGGCGAATCCTGCGAAGATCACCGGCATAGATCTTCA
>JAGCPM010000200.1 GCA_017965685.1 Kiritimatiellia bacterium
CCGGCAACCGGAATTTTCGACTTCGTTTTCCTGAACGATTCTCCGCTTTCGGAAAAAGCCGCGGAGATGATGGCAAAGATAATCGTCGCACTCGGAAAGAACGCCGAGACGGCGCCTATAGTCTTCGACGGAGCGGTTCCGGCGGCAAGGGTCTATGTGATTCTCGGTTCGCGCGCGCTAAGGAAATGGATTCCTTCCGTAAAGGCCGCGGCGGGAGCGTGGGTCGACTTCAACGGCGTGGACGCCCTCGTCTCGTACTCGCCGGAGATCATACTCAGATTCAGTCCGGATTCGCCGGACCTCGTAAAGACGAAAAAAACGATGTGGCTCGGTCTAAAGGCCGCCGCCGCGCGCGCAAGACAGAAAAGGAGCGATTCCAGTTGATCGCGCAAAACTGCAGGACGATCGAACATAACGACATTGGCGGCGGATACCGCTACCTTGTATTCGAATCGCCGGAAATGGCCACAGCGATGATACCCGGCCAATTCGTCCATATTCGTGTGCCCGCGCTCGAAGAAAGCGCACTGAGGCGTCCCTTCAGCGTCTTTGACGCCGCGGACGGACTCGTCACCGTGCTCTACAAGACCGTTGGGCGCGGCACTGCGGCGCTAAATGGCGTCAAGGTCGGCGATACCGTCAACGTTATGGGTCCGCTCGGACACGGCTTTCCCGTGAAGTGCGAAGGGACCGCCCTTCTCGTCGGCGGAGGATATGGCGTGGCGCCCCTCCACCTTCTCGCACGCCGCCTCGCCACTCCAAAGATTCTATTCATCGGCGGCCGCACGAAAGACGACCTTCTCGCACTGGACAGGTTCAAGAAGCTCGGCGTCGAAATAAGAGCCGCGACGAACGACGGCTCGTTCGGCGAAAAAGGATTCGTCACTATCCCGCTCGATGCCGCGATAGCGGAGCTCAAGACCAAGGGCGAGAAATTCGCTCTCTTCACATGCGGGCCGGATGGACTTCTAAAGGCGGTTGCGGACAGGGCGATCGCGAACGGCGTGCCAGGCCACATCTCAATGGACAGGCATATGATCTGCGGCGTCGGCGCGTGCTACGCCTGCATACAGAAGACGGTAAGGGGCAATTCGCGCTGCTGCATTGAAGGGCCCGTTTTCAGATCGGAGGATCTGGTATGGTAGACATGAACGTGAATCTTGGCGGGCTCAAAATGGCCTCGCCCGTCGCGACCGCTAGCGGAACATTCGGCTACGGCATAGAATACATCGGCGCGGTCGACTACTCCAAGCTCGGCGCCATCACCGCCAAAGGCCTGCGAGTCGAAGCATGGCCGGGAAACCCCTCGCCGCGCCACGCAGAGGTGCCGGGCGGACTGGTGAACGCCATCGGCCTGCAGGGAACGGGCGTCGCGCACTACCTCAAGATTACGCTCCCCTTCTTCCGCTCCAAGACAGGGAAAATTCCCGTTATCGCCAACATCTGGGGCGGCTCCGTCGAAGAATACGCCGAAGTCGCGCGGATGCTGGACGATAAGGTGGAAGCTATTGAGATGAACGTTTCGTGCCCGAATGTAAAGGCCGGAGGGCACACCTTCGGGCAGGATCCGAAGATCCTTTCAGAGGTCGTTTCCGCCGTCCGCGCTGCGACGAAACTGCCGCTATTCGTCAAGCTCGCGCCGAACGTTCCATCGATCGTGCCTTACGTGAAGGCGTGCGAAGATTCGGGCGCGGACGCCCTTTCGCTCATCAACACAATTCCTGCAATGGTGATTGACGTCGAAACGAGAAAGCCGGTTCTTGCCAACAGCACCGGCGGTCTTTCAGGCCGCGCGGTGCATCCCGTCGCGGTAAAGCTCGTCTACGACGCGCACAGGGCCACGAAACTGCCGATCCTCGCGATGGGCGGAATCTACTCGGCCAAGGATGCCGTGGAATTCTTCCTCGCCGGCGCCTCGGCGGTCGCGGTGGGAACAGCGACTTTCACAAATCCGGAAGCCGTGTCCAACGTGTACGACGGACTCGCCGCCTACTGCGAAAAACACGGCTTCCAATCCATCCGCGACCTGACGGGCGCGTTGGAGAGTTAGAACCGCTTACTTGTAGCCGATCTTCCTGAGGCGCTTGACGCAGTCCGCCTTCGCCGCATCGGAAAGCGACACGTTTGGCAGCCTCACGCCGCCCATGTCGAGGTCCCACACCTTCATCATGGCCTTGCCGCCGGCGACGCCGCCGTACTGCACAAGGATGTCAACGATGTCGCAGACCTTTTTCATGCCCTTCTCGGCCGCCTTTAGGTCGCCCTTCTTGACGGCGTCCCATATCTTGTAGTAGATGCCCGCCGAATAGTTGTAGGTCGAACCAATCGCGGACTGCGCGCCGAGCGCGACCGCGCCCGCGAACCACTCGTCGATGCCCCATGTTATGTCGTACTTGCCGCCGCACGCCCTGAGACAGCGCTGGTACATGTAGAGGTCGGGATAGTTGAACTTGAGTCCCGCGAGGTTCTTGATCTTGCCGTCGGCCTCTTCGAGGAACTTCTGCATGTCGAAGTTGACTCCGCTCATCGAAGTGTGGTAGTAGTAGAACGGCAGCTTCTCGGAAGTCTTGAGCGCCTCCTTGAGGTACGCGACGAGCGCGGCCACGGAACCGGGCTTGAAGAAGTTCGGCGGAACGATCGAGGTCGCGTCCATGCCGCACTTGACGGCGTACGCGCCGAGTTCCTGCACGTCGGGCATCGCGAGCGCGCCGATATGCGCTATGAGGAAAAGCTTGCCCTTCGCAGCCTTGACCCACTCGTCGAACACGGCCTTGCGTTCGTCGAGCGAGCAGCAAATGCCCTCTCCGGTGGTTCCGCTCACGTATACGCCGGTGACCTTCTGCTTTATGAGCGTTTCGGTCTGCTTGGCTATGAGCTTGAGGTTGACTGATCCGTCAGCGTTGAACGGCGTGTGGGCCGCCGCGACAAGACCCTGAAGTTTCTTGATCTTCATTTTTACTCCTGTTTCCCCCCTCCACCATGGAAAGGACAGGAATATTATATCAGATTCTCTGGAGCGTGTCTAGGGGCTGGAACTGAAAAACCGCAAATCAGGGACTTCGCAAGGATGGTCGCTCGTGCCAAGGACCGGAACGAAAGTGCCTATCCATTTCCAGCCGCCATGCTTGGGCAGCGTCATCTTGACATGGTTCACGCCTTTTGCCAGGCGTATGCGCGTCGGCTCGCGGTACCAGTAGTCCTCGTCGACTAGCGGTGTTTCCTTCGGGTTGCCGGTCTGCCCGGGATGCGCCCAAGCCGGCGGCCGGATGGCCTTGCCGTTCAATTCGATTGTCGCGCCATGCTTGTTCCATTCCCCAATCTTTGGCGTGGGCGCATCGCGTTTTCTGCCGTCCGAACGCGAAAAACCGGTCATGCCTATCCATGCGCCGCACGAGATGTCGCGCGGACTCTCGATCCACGTCTCAAGCGTCACTTCGCCGTCCTTCCCTTTCACGTACGCCGAATCGCCAAACCAGAAGTGGCGCGGATATACCGTCGCCTGGGAAATGTCCTTCGCCACGGCATTCCCGCCCCCTTCCGTCATCCGCCACCGCATGTGCGTCTGCGCGACATACGGGAAAGGATGCCGCATGCCTTTTAGCACCTTGTCGCGCTGGGCTATGAGCCGTCTCTCGAGGTCGGCCGCCAAGGCGAAGCGCGGATCCTCCGGCGAAGGAAGCCGCGCATAGAGCGAAGGCTCGTCCTTTTCGCGTCCGCGCCAGAAACTGTCGGAAAGAAGAGCTATGGCCGGATAGACCGCGTTCATCCGCGCCACGTCCTCCGTATCCGCTATCGCATCGTCATGCCACACGCCGATTATCGCACCGAGCTTCTCATCCTTGCCGCCCCATCTGCACGGCTGCTGGTATGCGGCGACGGAAAGAAGCTCCTCTGGATCGACGTGGTTGATGTAGAAGCTGTTCTGCGAATCTATGTATGGCGTCCTGTCGCCGCGCGGATCGTTCGCGCCCATCCACAGATGCTTTATCGTCTGGCCTGGAAGCTTTAGCCCAGGCGACCAGCCCATCAGCCGCCGGCCGTTTCCCGTAACCTTCGCCGCCCAGTGGTCGAGATGCGACTGCGGAACATTTTCGCCCCTTTCGCGCGCCTCGTCGGTGCCGAGGTGTATTATCGGCATTTCGCTTGCGCTCGCGAGCGTGCAGAGTTCGTCTATGAGTTCGCCCAGCAGCTTTTTTGCCCGTTCGTCCGCAAGGTCCGATATCCCGGTCGCCTTGCGGAATGCAAGCGTGTGGCCGGGCATGTCGAGTTCTGGGATCACCGTCACTCCGCGCGAACGCGCAAAGGCGAGAACCTCCTTGAATTCCGCCTGCGTGTAGAACTTCCCGGCATTGCGCGTGAAGGCTTCCGGCTTCTGGAGCTCGGGATGCTTTTTCGATTCGAGCCGCCAGCCGTAGTTGTCCGTAAGGTGCCAGTGGAACACGTTGTACTTGTACGCCGCGAGCATGGATATGACATCCTTTATGGACGCGACGCTTTGGTAGTTGCGCCCGCAGTCCAGCATAATGCCGCGGTATCTGAATTCAGGCCAGTCGACGATGGTGCAGTCGGGAATCTGATCCTTGCCGGCGAGTTTCTTCAGCTGCGCGAAAGTGGCCTTTGCGTAGCGCCTGCCTTCTTCGTCACCCTCGAACTCCGGCTTTCCGCCGCTAACGACAAGGCGGTACGAACTCACCGGATCGTGCTCGGGCATATTCGCCTTCGCGTTCGCCCCGCGCACGACAAGCCGCGGACGCGGCAGGAGTTCGTCGAGGCAGTCCGCTTTCGCGCACACGCAGGCCGCGATCGCGAAAAACACTGCGGTTGGGAATCTCATGCCGCCTCCGGCGGCGGCGTTTTTCCGGCGGAAGAGCACCGCCGCCACAAGCGCGGTGAACGGTGCAACCAGGACTATCGAAAGCGACCCCACGAGAGTCTTTGCGATTTCCGCCGCCACTATCGGCGAAGATGCGAAATCCAGCGGTGGCGTTCCCTGCGCGTAAAAGACCATCAAGAGCGTCAGATAGCCGCCCGAATAGGCCAACAGAAGCGTGGTCGTCATGGTGCCGACCGTCGCCCGGCCAATCCTGATTCCGCTCGCGAAAAGCGCACGAAAGCCGAGCGCGGTGTTGTGGATGGAGACTTCGCGCACCCCCGCCGCTATGTCCATAGCGAGGTCCATCATCGCGCCGGAACCCGCTAAGACTGTCGCGGCGATGAAGACGTCCGCCAGATCGAGATCCGCGAATCCGGAATACACGAGAGTCTGCACGAAAGGCAGCGTGGCACCGTTTATCTTCAGCGCCCCGCCGAAGAAATGCGCTAGCGCAAGGCCGGCCGCGACTCCAAGCATCGAGCCTCCGAACGCCGCAAGAGCCTTTCGGGTGGGGCCTCCCACAAGGAACATTATCGCCGCGGCGAGTATGGAGGTCGCCGCAAAGGCCACCAGAGACGCATTCATCCCGGCGAGCGAAAGCGGAACCACGAACCGCCATATGACTGCGCACGAGAAAGCAAAGCTGGCAAGCGCGTTCGCGCCGACCAGCCCGCCGAACGCGACAAGCATTATGGCGAACATGCCGAATCCCGCGGCAATCCATCCAAGCCTCCAATGGTCGCGCGCTGTGAGCATCGAGCCTTCTTCCGCGCCGTCGGGCAGGGCCACCGTTATCGTGTCGCCGATCGAGAAGAACTTGTCTAGCTCCATTTGCGCGCGCACCGTGTTGGCCGCCTTGAAATGCGAGCCTTTCCTTTCGCCCGAAACAATCTCGACCTCGAGGACCTGCTCGCCGTATTTCATCAGCCCGTGCGTCGCAAGCCTGGAATCGTCCACCGCGACGACTCGCGCGATCGCCGATGGGTAGCGGGTCGCTTCGCGCCTTTCCCCTATTGGCGCGAAGAGCGCCAGCGCGGTCGCAAGCAGTGTCGCGAGAAACGGCAATGCCGCCTTGATCCCGGAAGCGCCGCCCGTCATCTCCAGAAGCTCTCCATGATTTTGGATATGTCAGTATTGTCCATAAGTCCCGTGAAGCGCTCCGATCCAGGCCCGATGGAGGTCGTTAGCGCGGGCAGTCCCGTGTGCGAGCCGCTTGTCCAGCCGACTCCAGCCCTGTCCTGCATTATCCGGCGGGCCTTGTCGCCGAGCCCGCTTCCGGCATAATGCCGTTTTAGGCTCTTTATCTCCGCATCGGTGAGGGTCATCGGATCCGAGCCGTCGCCATTGAACTTGAACCCGTAGCATTCCGTCATTAGCGCGGCGATCGCGTCGAAATCCGCCCCTTGCTTCTTGAGCTCATGATACCTTTTGCGAAAAGCGTCCGTCGAACACGTCTGGTTCGCGAGGCGCTCCATGTAAAACGCGTAGCCTGTTCCGGCAAATCCCATCGTCATACCGCCCGTCTCATGGTCGCCTGTCACGACGATCAGCGTGTCTGGATGTGTTTTCTGGAATTCCAGCGCAACCTTGACGGCATCGTCCAGCTCCAGCATGTCGCGGAGGTTCGCAGCCGCTTCGTTCGCATGGCCCGCCCAATCGACGCGTCCGCCCTCGACCATGAGGAAGAAACCGTCTCCCAGGAAATCGAGCGCGAACTTCGTGATCTCCGGCAGCCTGGGGCCATCCCCTTTCGCGTCAATCGCGTAGGGCAACGCATCCTCGCCGACACGCCACCAGACCTTGTCTCCCGGACGCGCCGAGCGCTTCAGCGTTTCAAGTCCTTCACGGCCTTCCGCCACCATATAGCCGGCCTTGGCCGCATTGTCGTAGGTGTTGCCGTTTTTCCCGTTGTACTTGCCGGCCAGTCCTCCGCCCATGAAGAGATCGAATCCGCTCGCTACGAGGTCCTGCCCGATTTCATACAGCATCGAACGGCTCTTCTGGTGCGCATAGAATCCCGCGGGCGTCGCATGGTTTATCGTGACGCTCGTCACGATGCCGACCTTCCTGCCGCTCTTCTTCGCTGCCTCCGCGCACGATTCGAGCCGCCTGCCTTTCGCGTCCACCCCGATAGATCCGTTGGCCGTCTTCTCTCCGCAGGCTATCGCCGTGGACGCCGCCGCGGAATCAGTGACGAGCGAGGATGCTGAGTAGGTGCGCGTGGTTCCCTGGCAGGGGAATGCGTTTATGGCGAGCGGGCCATTGCCCATTTTGCGCGAAAACTCCTCGGCGACCATCCGCTGCGGAGTGGACATTCCATCGCCGATGAAGAGTATCACGTTTCTCGGTGTGTCGGCGGTGGCCGCCGCCGCCAAGACAAGCGCGACGCCAAAGATCGCAAAAGAATTTCTCATAGCGTTAGAAGTATATCAAATTCCCGCCGATTGCGTCAATTGACCAAAAATGGTAATATCTACCGGGTCAGCAAAAAAGAAAGGAAGACCATGGGGCTCGACAAAGAAGAAAAGCAAACAGCACCACCCCCATGGGGGTGGTCGCCGGCGCAAAAGAAAAACGCCCACGACATCGAGGAAATCGTGTATAATTGGAGTTTCCTCTCAACCCATTACACGAAAGGTCGACATCGTGAGCAAAAGAAAGTATACCATAAAAAAGGACGCAGGTCTACACCTGACAGACAGGCAACGCGAAATCCTCGGGACTGCATGGAACGCCTATGTCA